>NZ_JAPSIW010000119.1 GCF_031178505.1 Streptomyces sp.
ACCGGTCGCTTCCGGTCCCGGAGCCACTGGTGCCCGCCTCCGGGCCGTCCTCCGCGCCGATGATCACCGGGCCGCGGTCCGTCTCGATCACCTCGACGGTGACCGGCTCGCCGTCCAGGACCGTCACTGTCTCGCGGTGGGTCGCGGCCGGGCGCCAGCCGTCCGGGCCGAGGGCCTCCACGCTCCCGTCGGGGAGCCGCCGGAGCCGCTCGCGGTACAGATCCTGGTAGTCGGCCATGGCGTTGGTGATGGCCCAGGCGACCGGTCCCGCGTGGCCGAAGTGGGCCAGGCCGGGGACGCCGGGCACGGCGAGGCCCACGACGTCGTACGCGGGGCAGGCGAGCCGGATCTGCTGGTAGACGCCCGGCGCCTCGATGAACCGGTGGGGGTCTCCGGCGACCAGCGGGGCGCCGCTCGCGGTCCGCTCGCCGGCCACCACCCAGCCGTTGGAGCCGGCCGTGCCGGGGCCGTCGGCCGCGAAGAGTTCGGTCCACTCCTCGCCGAGCCGGCGGGCGACCTGTTCCCGCCACAGCTTGGTGGGGAAACCGGCGAAGAGGATGTGGGTGGAGAGCCAGACGGCGAGCGGGGTCCAGGGCTCCCACCGGCCGGGGGTGAGTCCCGTGGCGGCGAACTCGGGCGCCCGCCGCGCGCCCCCGGCGAGGCCGTCGTTGACCCCGTCCACGTACGCGCGGACCCAGGCCGCCGCCGGGGCGTCGGACTCCTCGAGCCGCGCGAAGCAGCGGCGGGCGGTGTCCGCGAGCCGGGCGCGCCGGACGAAGGTGTCCCAGCCGAGTTCGGCGGCGCCGAGGAAGGCGGCCGTGGTGCCCTGGGCGCGGTGCCGCTCGACCTCCAGCTGCCAGGCCCGGTCGTGGGCGGTGACCCGTCCCTGGGCGAAGGCGAGTTCCTCGGCGCCGGCGGCACGCAGATGAGGGACGCCCCAGGCGTCCCGGTAGACCTCGATGCTCACGCCAGACCCCGATCCCGTCCTTCAGCAGCCATGATTCATTAGGTTAGGCTGTCCTAAATTAATCTACAGGAGTTCAGGGGTGGGGTTCACGGTGGGTCATGGCTGGCAGGGGGCCGTCCTCAAGCTGATGCGCGGCAAGGACTTCACGTTCACCGTGACGGGGGCCGAGCAGGTCACCGAGGGCTACCGCCGGGTGCACTGCGCAGACGGCGGTCTCCTCGCCGCCGCCGGGGTCCACCCCACGATGTGGGTGCGCCTCTGGTTCGACGACGGGGGCAAACCCCATCAGCGGGCCTACACCCTCGTCGACCCGGACCCCGGGGCGGGCACCTTCAGTCTGGAGTTCGCGCTCCACGAGGGCGTGGCCGCCCGCTGGGCGCGCACCTGCGTTCCCGGCGACACCATCGACGCCACTCTCCAGGGCACCGGCTTCGAACTCCCCGAGCCGCCGCCCTCCCGCCTGCTCCTCGTCGGTGACCCCGCCTCGCTGCCCGCCGTCAACTCCCTCCTCGACGCGCTGCCGGACGTGCCCGCGACGATCTGGTTCGAGACCCGGCACGCCTCCGACGCGGAGCTGCCGTTCCGTACCGACCCCGGGCGCCACGACCTGCGGACGGTGCCGCACGACGGCACCGGCGCCGGGCTTTCGGCGCGGGTGAAGGCCGAGCTGCCCGCCCTGGCCGGCCCCGGCACGTACCTCTGGATCGCCTGCGACACCGCCACCACGCGCACCCTCGCCTCGTACGCGCGCAAGGAGCTGGCCTTCCCCAAGGAACGCCTCCACGCCCTCGGGTACTCACGCGCGAGCTGACCGGGCGTCCGGTTGACGAACCGTTACCCAAGCTCCTCCCGGTTCGTTCTCATTCCTCGCGTCCGCACCCCCCGTGCGAAACGGAAGGGACGAGCGAGAACGGTTGTGCCGAGAAAAATCGAAAATGATCGCGGAAACCCCCCTTTGGAGTGAACTCACGTCAGGCGACCACCGGTTCACTCTCCGTGCGTAAAGATTCCGGTGTCTCAAGTCGCCGACGCCGCGCCGACCCACCGTCCCCGTGGCGAGCGGCCGGCGACGCCATGTCTTCCGTGGGGGTTCCACCACCTTGAACAGCAACACCTTCCGCACGCCCGCACGCCGCGCCGCGGCCGCCGCGACCGTCGCCGCCCTAGCCGCCGGTCCCGCCCTCCTCGCGGCCCCCGCGGCGCACGCCACGGGCGGCGAAGGACGCGCCACCGCCGTCGTGCTCCGCACCGGCCTCGACGTCTCCCTGCTCGGCCGGACCGTGCACGTCCCCGTGCGCGCCACCCTCAACGAGGTCAGGGCGCCGCGCAGCGCCGACGAGACCGCGCTGAGCGTGCGGGTCCAGGGTGCCGAGGGCGACAAGCCGATCGACATCCTCCGGGCCGACGTCGCCACCTCGACCGCCACCGTGGACGAGCGCGGGGCCGAGGGGTACGTGAACCTCGCCAAGGCCCGCGTCCACGTCCCCGGTCTCCCCCTGCTCTCCGTCATCGAGGTCGAGAAGGTCACCTCCAAGGCCCTCTGCGAGACCGGGAAGAAGCCGGTCGCCACCTCCGACGTGCTGGGCCACGTCACGGTCCTCGGCAAGCGGACGACCCTCTCCGCCGGCGGCCGCACCCAGGTGGACGTGCCGGCCGTCGGTACCGTCACCCTCGACCTCTCCCGTACGTCGGTGACCTCCCGTACCGCCGCCGCGACCGCGCTCGAACTGAAGGTCAAGGTCAACCCGCTCGCCCTGGGCGTGGCCGAGGTCGACGGCACCGTGACGCTCGCCGAGGCGACCTGCGAGACCCCGAAGGGGGCGACACCGACCGAGAAGCCGACCGAGAAGCCTACGGAGAAGCCGACCGAGAAGCCGACCGAGCGGCCCACGGAGAAGCCCACGGAGAAGCCGACCGAGCGGCCCTCGGAGCAGCCCGCACCCGCCCCGAGCGACGGCGGGAACGGAGGTGACGGCGGCAAGGAGCCCCAGACCGGCGGCACCGCCCCCACCGGCAACCTCGCCGAGACCGGGGGCAGCTCCACCACCCCGTACCTCGCGGGCGGAGCGCTCGTCCTCCTGCTCGCCGGCGGCGGCGCCCTCGCCCTCACCCGCGCGCGCTCACGCTCCCGCGCCTGACGGCCCGAGGGGGCGTAGCCGGCGGCTCCGGGGAGTCCTGACGGCCTTGCCGGGCTCGCGGCCCGACCGGCAGGACACGGCTCGGGGGAACGGGGCCGGGGCGGACGGTGTGACGACACCGCCCGCCCCGGCCTCCCGCCGTACGCCCCGGAAACCGGCGATCAGCCGCAGATGAGCAGCGCCTGGTCCAGCGCCTGCAGGAACCGGTTGGTCGTCACCCGGTCCCGCACCGCGAGCCGCAGCCAGTTCCGGTCCAGGCCGGGGAAGGTGTCGCCCCGGCGGACCGCGAAGCCCAGCGCCCGCAGCCGCTCCCGTACCGCGTCCGCCCCGTCGATCCGGATCAGCACGAACGGCCCTTCGGCCCCCGGCACCGTCCGCACCTCGTCGAACTCCGCGAGCCCGGCCAGCAGATGGGCCCGCTCCACCCCGATCCGGTGCGCCGCGAGCTCCGCCTCCGCGAGCGCCGGCCGCGACACGCACGCCTCGGCCGCCACCAGCGCCGGCGTCGACACCGGCCACAGCGGCTGGGTCCGCTCCAGGGCGAGCACCGTCTCCGGCTCCGCCAGCACGTAGCCGATCCGCAGCCCGGCGAGGCCCCAGGTCTTGGTGAGGCTGCGCAGCACCACCAGACCCGGCACGTCCGTCCGCCCGGCCAGCGACTCCCGCTCGCCCGGCACCGCGTCCATGAACGCCTCGTCCACGACCAGCGTCCGCCCCGGCCGGGCCAGCGCGGCGATCGCGGCGGCGGGATGCAGCACCGAGGTCGGATTGGTCGGGTTGCCGATCACCACCAGGTCCGCGTCCTTGGGCACCGCCGCCGGATCCAGCCGGAAACCGTCCTCCTCGCGCAGCAGCACCCGCTCGACCTCGTGTCCGGCGTCGCGCAGTGCCGCCTCGGGCTCGGTGAACTGCGGATGCACCACGACCGGCCGCCGGGCCGGCAGCGCCCGCGCGATCAGCACGAACGCCTCCGCCGCGCCCGCCGTGAGCAGGACGCGGCCCGGCGGCAGATCGTGCCGCTCGGCGACCGCCGCCCGCGCCGACCGTCCGTCGGGGTAGGCCGCGAGCCCGAACAGCGAATGGGCGATGCGCTCCCGCAGCCAGTCCGGAGGCGTGTCCGTCCGGACGTTCACCGCGAGATCGATCAGCTTCTCGTCCCGTACCTCGGCGTCACCGTGGTGCCGCAGGTCGTGGGCGTCGGATTGCGTATGCGTGTCCATGGCCGCCGTCGTGTGGGGGGTGGGGATGGTGGGGGGTGAGCCAGGCTCGCCAGCGATGTACCCGTGCGTCAAGGGCAACAACCGTACGCCCGGCGCGCCTTGCTCGGGACGAACCGGTACGAATGCCGCAACCGCGCAGGTCACGCGACGGGTTTTACGCTTCGGGACGAGCAGCACCGCCCCCTCACCCGCCGCCCGCAGCGCCGCCGCCTCCGCCACGGACGCCGTCCCCACCGCCACCAGCGGCGCCCGTGAGGGATGCGGTACGGGCACGGCGGCCAGCTCCCCGGCCGCGAAACCCCGCACCGGCACACCCAGCGAGGCCGCCGCCGCCACGACCCCCGGCTCCGCCGCCCGCGAGTCCAGCGTGGCGAGCGCGCGCACGGCCCCGGCCGTCACCCCCGCCTCCCGCAGGCACTCCGCCACCAGGGCGAGCACCTCCGCCGCCGACACGCCCGACCGGGCGCCCACGCCGACGTGCACGGACGCGCCCCCGTCCGATAGCAAGGGGCCATGGCTGTCGTCGTCGCGCTCGGCGCGTTCCTCATGACCCTCTTCGGCGGGTGGGTCGCGCAGCGCGTCACCGACCGGCGCCACCTCGTCCTCGGCCTCGCCGGCGGACTCATGCTCGGCGTCGTCGGACTCGACCTGCTGCCCGAGGCGCTGGAGGCCGCCGGGGACGAGGTGTTCGGCGTCCCTGAGGCCCTGCTGCTGTTCGCCGGCGGCTTCCTCCTCGCCCACGCGGTGGAGCGCCTGCTCGCCGTCCGCCGCGCCGGCCACGGGGCCACGGCGGGGGAACGGGTCCCCCAGGTCGGGATGACCGCCGCCGCGGCGATGGTCGCCCACAGCCTCATGGACGGCATCGCCCTCGGCGCCGCCTTCCAGGTGGGCGGCGGCATGGGCGCCACCGTCGCCCTCGCCGTCATCACCCACGACTTCGCCGACGGCTTCAACACCTACACGATCACCAGCCTCTACGGGAACGCCCGCCGCAAGGCCCTCGCGATGCTCGCCGCCGACGCCGTCGCCCCGCTCCTCGGTGCCGCGTCCACCCTGCTGTTCACCCTTCCGGAGGAACTTCTCGGGGGATATCTCGGATTCTTCGGCGGCGCCCTGCTCTACCTCGCCGCCGCCGAGATCCTCCCCGAGGCGCACCACGACCACCCCGCCCGCTCCACCCTGCTCTGCACGGTCGCGGGCGTGGCCTTCATCTGGCTCGTGGTGGGCCTCTCCGGACACTGAACTCACCCGCAGCGCTCCACGAACCGCGCGGCGACCCCCGGCGCCCCCGCCCAGTGCGTGTGCACGTAACTGGCGTGCACCCCGCCCTGGACGAAGCCCTCGACCCGCCGCTCCGGCTGCCGCAGCCCCCAGGCGGGCGAGGCGCCGGCGCCCGGTTCGATCACCGTCCGGTGGAACTCGTGGCCCCGCATCCGGGTCCCCGCGGCGGCCAGCACGCTGTCGCTCACGGCCACCGCGTCCCGGTAACCGAGCGTCAGCCGCTCCGACATCCGCGCGTCGGCGTCCAGCACGCCGCACATGGGCCGCCCGTCCAGCGAACGCGCCAGATAGAGCAGGCCGGCGCATTCGGCGGCGACCGGCGCGCCCGAGGCCGCGAGGTCCGCCACGGCCTTCCGCAGCGGCTCGTTGGCGGACAGCTCGGCCCCGTACACCTCCGGGAAACCGCCTCCGACGACGAGCCCGGAGGTCCCCTCCGGCAGCGCCTCGTCCCGCAGCGGGTCGAAGGTCACCACCTCGGCGCCGGCGGCCCGCAGCAGCTCGGCGTGCTCGGCGTACGAGAACGTGAACGCCGCCCCGCCGGCCACCGCCACCAGGGGAGCCCGCCGCCCGGCACGGCCGGCCCCAGCGGAAGCGGACGCGCCGGCCGTCACGGCGGCGCCGGCACCGGCCAACGCCGGATCCCACGCCTCCGTACGCAGCTCCGGCGCGCTGCGGGCCAGCGCCAGCAGGGCCTCCAGATCGCAGCCGGCCCGGACCTGTTCGGCCTGCGCGGCCACCGCTTCCACCGCCTGCGCCTGCCGCTCCGCGACCGGCACGAGGCCCAGGTGCCGCGAGGGCGTCGCCACACCGGGCGCCCGCCGCAGGACACCGAGCACCGGCACCCCCGACTCGCCGAGCGCCTCCCGCAGCAGGTGCTCGTGCCGGTCCGTGGCCACCTTGTTGAGGATCACGCCGCCGATCCGGACCTCCGGATCCCAGGACGCGAAACCGTGCACCAGCGCCGCCACCGACCGCGACTGCGAGGAGGCGTCCACGACCAGCACCACCGGCGCCTTGAGCAGCTTGGCCACCTGCGCGGTGGACGCCAGCTCGCCCTGGTCGGCGGCCCCGTCGTACAGACCCATGACCCCCTCGACCACCGCCAGGTCGCAGCCGCGCGAGCCGTGCGCGAACAGCGGGGCGACCAGCCCGGTCCCGCACATGTACGCGTCGAGGTTCCGGCCCGGCCGGCCGGTCGCGAGCGCGTGGTAGCCCGGGTCGATGTAGTCCGGGCCGACCTTGTGCGGGGAGACGGCCAGACCACGGCCGGCGAACGCGGCCATCAGGCCGGTCGCCACCGTGGTCTTGCCCGCGCCCGAGGAGGGCGCGGCGATGACGAGACGTGCTACCACTCGATGCCCCGCTGGCCCTTCTGACCCGCGTCCATCGGGTGCTTCACCTTCGACATGTCGGTCACCAGGTCCGCGAAGTCCACCAGCTCCTGGGGGGCGTTGCGGCCGGTGATGACCACGTGCTGCTGCCCCGGACGGTTCCTCAGCACCTCCACCACCTCGGCGGTGTCGATCCAGCCCCAGTGCAACAGGTACGCGAACTCGTCCAGGACGTAGAACTTGTACCGCTCCTCGGCGAGGTCCCGCTTGACCTGCTCCCAGCCCTCGCGCGCCTTCTCCTCGTGCGACTGCTCGCCCTCGGCGACCTCGCGCTGGATCCAGGACCAGCCCTCGCCCATCTTGTTCCAGACGACCGTGCCGCCCTTGCCGGTCTCGCCGAGCGCCTTCAGCGCGTTCTCCTCGCCGACCCGCCACTTGGCGGACTTGACGAACTGGAACACCCCGATCGGCCAGCCCTGGTTCCAGGCGCGCAGCGCCATGCCGAAGGCGGCGGTCGACTTCCCCTTCCCGACGCCCGTGTGCACCATCACCAGCGCCCGGTTGCGCCGCTGGCGGGTGGTCAGTCCGTCGTCCGGAACGACGGTCGGCTGTCCCTTGGGCACTACGCGGCCCTCCTCATCGAGTCCTTCGGGCTGTTGCCCTGTCCCTGTACGTCCCTGACGAGCCCGGCGATCGCGTCGGCGCGCAGCTCGTCCAGCGTCACCGCGGTCCCGCCCAGATCACGGGCGAGGTTCCCGGCGAGCCCGAGCCGGACCGGCCCCGTCTCGCAGTCCACGACCACCGCGGCCGTGCCGTCGGCGGCGTGCAGCCGCGCGGCACGGGCCGCGAGCGCCACCGGGTCGGCGCCGCCGCCGGTCGCCCGGCCGTCGGTCACCACCACGAGCAGCGGGCGCCGCGAGGGGTCCCGCAGCCGCTCCACGCGCAGCACGTCGTGCGCCTTCAGCAGCCCCGCCGACAGCGGGGTGCGTCCGCCCGTCGGCAGCTTCTCCAGGCGGGCGGCGGCGGCGTCCACCGAGGAGGTCGGCGGCAGCGCGACCTCGGCGTCCCGGCCCCGGAAGGTGACGAGGCCGACCTTGTCGCGCCGCTGGTAGGCGTCGAGCAGCAGCGACAGGACCGCGCCCTTCACGGCACTCATCCGCTGCCGCGCCGCCATCGACCCGGAGGCGTCCACCACGAACAGGACCAGATTGCCCTCCCGGCCCTCCCGGACCGCCTGCCGCAGGTCGTCGCGCCGCAGCACGAGCCCCGGGCCGCTGCGCCCGCGCGCCCGCTGGTGCGGGGCGGCGGCCCGTACGGTCGCGGCGAGGTGCAGCTTGGTCAGCGCGCCCCGGGGCCGGGTGTCCCCGGTGGTACGGCCCTGCTCGGTACGGGCGCGGGAGCGCCGCCCCGCCGCGCCCTCGCCGAGGCCGGGCACGCTCAGCGCCTTCGTGCGGAAGGGCTCGCCGGCCGAGACGGCGGCGCGCTCACCGGCGCCGGGGCCGCCGCCCCGCGGAGCCTGCGCCGGGGCCTCCCCGGGCGCCGGCGATTCCTCGGGCGCGGGGGTCTCGTCGGGCGTGGAGGACTCGCCGGACGCGGGCCCCTCGCTCTGCGGCGGAATCCCGCCCCCGCCGCCCCCCGGCCCTCCGCCGTCACCGGGACCGCCGTCACCGGGACCGCCGTCACCCGGGCCGTCGGGCTCCGGGTCCCCGTCCGGCTCCTCGCCCCTGAACCGCTCCAGCGTCTCGTCGAGCTTGTCCTCGTCCAGGCCGGGCGCGTCGAAGGGGTTGCGCCGGCGGCGGTGGGGGAGCGCCAGCAGGGCCGCCTGCCGCACGTCCTCGGAGGTGACCTCCGTCCGGCCCGCCCATGCGGCCAGCGCGGTCGCGGTGCGGGCCATGACGATGTCGGCCCGCATGCCGTCCACCTCGAAGGCGGCACAGGTCGCGGCGATCTGCAGCAGGGCCGCGTCACCGAGCGCCACCTTCGGCAGCAGCTCCCGGGCGGCGGCGATCCGCTCCCGCAGCGCGGTCTCCTCGTCCGCCCAGCGCGCGGCGAACCCGGCCGGGTCGTCCTCGAACGCCAGCCGCCGCCGGACGACCTCCACCCGCTGCTGCGGGTCCCGCGAGGCGGCCACCTCCACGGTCAGCCCGAACCGGTCGAGCAGCTGCGGCCGCAGCTCGCCCTCCTCGGGGTTCATGGTGCCCACGAGCAGGAAGCGGGCCGCGTGCCGCACGGAGACGCCCTCGCGCTCGACGTGGGAGGCGCCCATGGCGGCGGCGTCGAGGAGGACGTCGACCAGGTGGTCGTGGAGCAGGTTGACCTCGTCCACGTAGAGGATGCCCCGGTGGGCGTCGGCGAGCAGGCCCGGCTCGAAGGCCTTCACGCCGTCCGCGAGGGCCCGTTCGATGTCCAGGGCACCGACGAGCCGGTCCTCGGAGGCGCCCACGGGCAGCTCGACCATGCGCGCCGGGCGGGCGCCCGGGATGCCCCCGGTGTGGGGCCCGTCCGGGCAGTCCGGGTCCGGCGAGGCCGGATCGCAGCTGAACCGGCACCCGGCGACGACGGCCACCTCGGGCAGGAGTTCGGCGAGCGCCCGGACGGCGGTCGACTTCGCGGTGCCCTTCTCGCCCCGGACGAGAACACCGCCCACGGACGGGCTGACGGCGTTCAGCAGCAGCGCCAGCCGCAGGTCGTCCATGCCGACGACGGCGGTGAACGGAAAGCGGGTGCTCATCGGGTGGTCACTCCTTCGGAAGGCTTGTGCTCGGCTCGGGCGTGCCCGGCCCGGGTGGGCGCCGGGAGGACGGGCCCGCTCCCGGCGGTGGGAACGGCCCGCGGGGGCAGGCGGCGGACACGTGGTCCGCGCGCGTGCGGGGACGGCCCCCTCACGGCGCCCCCGGCGGCACGAACGGCAGCCCCTTCGGGGCCCCCTCCTCGATGAGCCGCAGCAGCGCGTCCGTGTCGGCGTGCTCCTCGATCAGGTCACCGAGCCGGTCGAGCTGCTCCTCGCGCAGCGCCCCGAAGGAGGTGTCCGGGGCCGGGACGAAGGCCCGCCCGGCCGCCGCGGCGACCTCCCGCAGGAAGGCGCGGCGGAAGCCGTCGCTCTCCAGGGAGCCGTGCCAGTGGGTGCCCCACACGGCGCCGACCCGGCAGCCGTCCAGGAACGGCTCCCCGCCCCGTACGTCGGCGACGCCGTGGTGGATCTCGTACCCCTCGACGCGCTCCCCGAGGGCTTCGCCCACCGGCCGGGCGAGGGTCTTCTCGCGGGCGAAGCGGACCCGCACGGGCAGCAGCCCCAGGCCCTCGACGGCGCCCGCCTTCGACTCGACCTCGTCCTCGATGTGTTCGCCGAGGGCCTGGAAGCCGCCGCAGACGCCGAGCACCGGCCGGCCCTCGGCCGCCCGCCGCGCGAGGGCCGCCGCGAGGCCCCGCTCGCGCAGCCAGGCCAGCGCCCTGACCGTGCCCCGGGTGCCGGGCACGACCACCAGGTCCGCGTCGGCCAGCTCCTCGGGCCGGTCCACGAACCGCACGATCACCCCCGGCTCGGCCGCCAGCGCGTCCACGTCCGTGAAGTTGGACATGAGGGGTACGGCGCAGACGGCGACGCGCAGCACGTCCGTGCCGACCGGCGGGGCCACCACCGACTCGCGGACCGCGCCCCGCAGGGAGACGCGCAGGCCGTCCTCCTCGTCGATGCCGAGGCCGTGCGCGTACGGCAGGACGCCGAACGTCCGGCGGCCCGTCAGGCCGTACAGCATGTCCAGGCCCGGCTCCAGGAGGGTCACGTCCCCCCGGAACTTGTTCACGAGGTATCCGGCGACGAGCTCCTGGTCCTCGGGCGCGAGCAGCGCCGTCGTACCGAAGAACTGGGCGAAGACACCGCCCCGGTCGATGTCGCCGACCACGACGACGGGCAGGCGCGCGGCCCGCGCGATGCCCATGTTCACGATGTCGGTGCGGCGCAGGTTGATCTCGGCGGGGCTGCCCGCCCCCTCGCAGATCACGGCGTCGTGCGTGGCCCGCAGCTCCTCCAGGCAGGCGACGACCGGCTCGAACAGCTCCTTCTGCCGGTTGCCGTGGTAGCCCCGGGCGCTCATCTCGCCCACCGGCCGGCCCATGAGCACGACCTGGCTGGTCCGGTCGCCGCCCGGCTTGAGCAGCACCGGGTTCATCAGCGCGGTCGGCTCGACGCGGGCGGCCTGCGCCTGCATGGCCTGGGCCCGCCCGATCTCGGCGCCCTCGCGGGTCACGAAGGAGTTGAGGGACATGTTCTGTCCCTTGAACGGCGCGACCTTGACGCCCTGCCGGACCAGCCAGCGGCAGATGCCGGCCGTGACGACGCTCTTGCCCGCGTCGGAGGTCGTCCCGGCGACGAGCAGCCCCCCACCCCTCACTTCGTCCTCCGCTTCAGCGTGTCCGTGATCAGCCGGCCGCCCGCGCAGGCAGCCAGGGTCAGCCAGGTCACCCGGCGCGAGAGCCGGACCGCCCGGTCGATGTCGGCGACCTCCACGGGCCGCCCCTCCCCGTTGAGGACGGGCCGGTGCTCGACCCGCCCGCCGTACGAGAGCGTCCCCCCGAGCCGTACGCCCAGAGCGCCCGCGAAGGCGGCCTCGACCGGGCCCGCGTTGGGGCTGGGGTGCTTGCCCGCGTCGGCCCGCCAGGCCCGTACGGCGCCGCGCGGATCGCCCCCGGCGACGGTGGCGAGCGCGGCCGTCAGGCGGGCGCCCGGCCAGCCGGCCAGGTCGTCCAGGCGGGCCGAGGCCCAGCCGTAGCGGCGGTGGCGCGGGGACTTGTGGCCGACCATCGCGTCCAGGGTGTTGACGGCCCGGAAGCCGAGCAGCCCCGGCACACCGGCGACGGCGCCCCACACGAGGGCGCCGACGACGGCGTCGGAGGTGTTCTCGGCGACGGACTCGACGACCGCGCGGGCCATCGCGGGACCGTCCAGGGACTGCGGGTCGCGCCCGCACAGGTGCGGCAGCCGCTCCCGGGCGGTCTCCAGGTCCCCGGCGGCGAGCGCCCCGCCGATGGCACGGGCCTCCCGGCCCAGGGTCGTGCCGCCGACGACGGCCCACACGGAGGCCGCGGTCAGGGCGGTGGAGGCGGCGCGGCTGCGCCGTACGGAGCGGGCGGCGGCGGCGCCGAGCGCCACGGCGGAACCGGCGCAGACGGCGGTGTGCAGCGCGCCCCAGCCGCGGTGGTCGCGGTGCAGACGCCGCTCCACGGCGGCGGCGGCCCGGCCGAAGGCGGCGACGGGGTGACCGCGCCGGGGGTCTCCGAGGAGCAGATCGGCGGCGAGGCCGGCGGCCGCTCCGTACGCGAAGACACCGGCGGCCCCGGAAGGGCCGGCTTCGGACAGGCTGCGGGTGCGGCCGGGCATGGCGCTGTGTCCTCACTCAGGGTCCGCGCCCTGGCTCGACGTGACCGGCGGGGGGAGTTCCTGGCTCCCGGACCCCTGGGGGCCCGGTCACAGTGGCGGGACCGCGCCGGAATCGCACCGGACTTCCTCTTCCTTGCCGCCGTAATGGCCTCGGCAGTCCACCACGCCCCGAGAACGCCCGTCAACTCACCCTTGACCTGCGACGGGTCACTGTGCGAAGCACCACAGACACGACGGCCGGGCGGCCCGCACCCGAGGTGCG
>NZ_JAPSIW010000120.1 GCF_031178505.1 Streptomyces sp.
CGGGCCACCCACCGCAGGCCCGGGTGGGCGTTCGCGGTGGCGATGTGCTCGGCCAGGACCACGTTCTACGAGACCGGCAACGGTGAGAACCTGCGCGGCTGGCACACCGGTTCGGGGATGACGTACTGGTGGGGCGACACGTACGGCAACGGGCAGTACTCCGACGCGTTCTGGCCGACCGTCGACCCCTACCGGCTGCCCGGGACCACCGTGTCCCGCAAGCCGCTCGCGGACGCTCAGGGAGGTTCCTTCGGCAGGCCGGCACCCGCCGGTGCCGTATGGGTGGGCGGTGCGACCGACGGCACGTACTCCGCCGTCGGCCAGGACACCCGGGGCCTCGCCTCGACGCTGGCGGTCAAGAAGTCGTGGTTCTGCCTGGCCGACCAGGTGGTCTGTCTGGGAGCCGGGATCACGGCGAGCGACGGGTACGCGGTGGAGAGCACGATCGACAGCCGCAACCTCGGGGCCACCGGCACAGCGGCCCTCACTGTGGACGGGGCCGACCAGCCGACCACCTTGGGCTGGTCGGGCACCTTCACCGGTGCCTCGTGGGCCGTGCTCAAGGGCTTCGGTGGATATGTGTTCCCGGGCGGCGCCACGGTCAAGGCGCTGAGGGAGGCACGTACGGGATCCTGGCACGACATCAACACCGGCTCCGCCGGCAGCTCGCTGACCCGACGCTACGTCACCCTCTGGTTCGATCACGGGACCGACCCGAGCGGCGGCTCCTACGCGTACGTCCTCCTGCCCGGCGCCACTGCCACGACGACCGCGGCACGCGCCGCGAGCCCGACCGTCCGCGTCCTTGCCAACAACGCGGCCGCGCAGGCCGTCACGGACAGTGCCACCGGGGTGACGGCCGCCAACTTCTTCACCGCGGGCGCCGCCGGTCCGATCACGGTCTCCGGGCCGTGCTCGGTGCTGATGCGGGAGAGCGGCGGCACGCTCGGCGTCAGTGTCGCCGACCCCACCCAGACCTCCGCCACGGTCACCGTGACGATCGACCGCTCCGGCTTCACCAAGGCGAACGGTGACGCCGAGGTCGGGGTGACCGGCCTCGCCCCCCTCACGCTGGTGGTCGAGGTGGGAGGCAGCCAGGGAGCGTCCCGGACCATCACCTTCGGCACGGGCTCCCCGGTCACGGCCGGACGCGCGCGCTCGGTGGGTCCGACCGCCGACGCCTACGTCCGCGACGGGTCCTACGCGGCTGCCACCTACGGGTCGGACACGATGCTGGTGGTCAAGAACGCCGCAAGCGGATTCGCCCGGCGTTCGTTCCTGAAGTTCGACGTCTCCGGCCTGCCCGGCGCCCCGAGGCGCGCGGTGCTCTGGGTCTACGGCAGGACCGCCGACAGCGGCGGCACCCAGTCGACCGTGAGCGCGTACTCCGTCAGCGGAGACGGCTGGACCGAAACCGGCCTGACCTGGAACGACCAGCCTGCTCTGGGTACCCCCCTGTCCTCCCGCCCGATCGGTGCCGTCAACGACTGGGTGCCGCTCGATGTCACCGCGCACGTGAAGAACCAGTACGCCGGAGACGGCATCGCGACCGTGGCCCTCGCCCAGCCGGTCAGTGGGCTCGCCGTCCAGTTCAACAGCCGTGCGAGCGCCACCCGTCAGCCGTTCCTCCAGATCGTCACCGACTGACAGGCCGGGGAGTGGTGCCGACCGTGGATCAACCGCACGGTCCCGCGCCGGTCGGCCGGGACGCCTGGGCACAGGCACTCGTCGCGATCGACACACCGGCCATCCGGCCGACCGCGCTCGGTCCCGGGCGGCAGCCTGTGCGCGGTGGGTGCAACGGTCCGGGCGCCACCTCGTTCGAGCTGGTCGCCCGCCCGCTGTGGGGGCTGGCTGCCCAGGCCGTCGGCGGGCCGGCCGGCGCGAAAACCCCATGGGACGAGGTCCGTTCGGCGCCGGTCGTCGCGATCGACCCCGATCCCGCCTGATCCAGCGGCCCGCCGATGGACCGGGACCAGCGTCTGGTCGAGGCGGCGGCGGTGGGCCACTCCCTGGCGGAGGCACCGGGACGGCTGGGGGAGCCCCTGACCGCAGGACAGCGGGAGCGGCCGGGCGACTGGCTGTCGGCCGCCGCGCTCGCGCGCCCGCACGAGAACGGCCGGCGCTTCTTCCCCGTGCCGGCCGCGGCCGGGCTGCGGGCCGGGGACTGGCCGGTGGCGCGGGGACTCGTGGAGCGCAACCTGGCCTGGCGATGGCAGCAACCGCTGTTCGCCCAGGACGGCTCGCCGTGAGCGCCGACGCCGACGGGATCACCAGTGAGATCGTGTGCCACGGGCCGGAGCCCTGTCGGCGGCACAGCACCAGCCGAACGAAGCGTCGCGCGGCTGAAGTCCTGGCGAAGGTGTGTCGCGTCGACGGGGCAGGTGTGGACGCGCTTCAGCCCGCGGCCGAGGTAGACGCCGACCGGGTCCGTCACGGCCGGGTCGTCGGCCGCGTCACGGTCCTCGACCGGAAGCCGGCTTTTCGAGCCGCCGTCGCACTCCCTTTTGTCGACGGTGAGCAGGGGAGGCATCGGAGTGCCGCAGACCGCGCAGTCGACCGCGGCGGGATCGGCTCGGCCCGACAGGGCATCCCCGGCCGGAGCCGCGTATGCGCCGCTCGGGGAACGACGTTCCTCCACCCCGCGTACCTGACGGAATGCCTGGTGAGAGACTCTGGTTTCGTCCGGGACGAACGAGCGGCGCTCCGGGGAGGGCCGCTCGTTGTACCGGCTTGAAGAAAACGGCGAAGACCGGCCTCAGCCTGGCGTGGACGCAGTGCACGGCGTGCGAGGCCGGGGCCGCCCACATGGCCCGCGACGGGTTGCCGCGCCCCGGATCGGGAAGAGGCCGGTTCCAGGGATGGGAGGACGATTGTTCGTGTTCGTCTGTGCGGGATGCGAGGCGGAGTTGACCGCTCGCCTGCACAGGGTCGAGTTTCCCGACCACGCCCACCAGGGCTACGGCAACGGCGTGTCGATGCCGGTCCTCATGGACGAGGGCACCTTCGCCGTCGACCCGCTGCCGTCCGGGCCGCCGTGGCGCCGTTGGGAGGACCTTCCGGAAGGGGAGGCTGAGGCGCTGGGCTGGTACGCGCCGGTCTGGGGGATTCCATACGGTCCTTCCGGGGCGGTGCTCATCGCCCCGGGCGACGCGTGGGGCACGGTCCTGGTCCCCGAGCGGCGCGGCGAGGGGTCCTGCTGCGGCATCAACGGTGCCGACGGCCCGAACCTGGCGTGCCTGGCCTGCGGTGCCCTGGTCGCCACCCGCATCGACGACTGCTCTCTCTGGCAGGCGGTGTGGCTGGAGCCGCGCGCGGTACGCCGTGTTGCAGCCGGACCGCCGCGGGAGCCGCTCACGTGGGAGGCGCTGCTCGCCGAGCGCCACATCGTCCCGCCCACGGACGGGCTCGGGTACTGGAGTCCGGTCTGGGAGGCGGCGGTCGGCGCGGCCCTGGCCCGCGTGGTGGCGGCCTCGCAGGGCCAACCCGTGGACGTGCCGGAGGGCCGGGTGGCGGAGGTGTTCCGGCACACGCTGGACGGGCTGCTGCCGAGGGTCCCGGGAGGACGCGCGAAACGAATGGCGCTCGCGGGACCCGGACTGCCCGCGCCGGACGGGTCTGCGGACCTCGTCCTCGTACCGCGGCACCCGCAGACCGGTGAGGCGTGGGGGCCGACGGGGGTGCGGGACGGCCGACCGGTCGTCGTGCCGCTGGCCGCCGCCGTGTGGATGTGCCTCGCCTTCGGCGAGCCCCCGCCGCTGCCCCTGCCGGCGAGCGGCCGTCTGGCCTGGGACGTCCTGCGCGACGAGCCACTGCCTCTGCGCCCGAACGGGATCTTCCGTCCCGACGGGTCGATCTTCACACGGACCCTCGCCCGGCAGCCGGAGGCACAGAACCCCTGGCTGCGTGACGTTCTCCACGGCCTCCACAACCGCCGGCCCCGGTACCAGGGGCTTTTCTAAGGCTGGGTCGGTTCAGCTCGGCGCCGCCTCGCCCGGAGCCGTGCCCGTACGGCGGGTGCGACGGCGGCCCGGCCGAGGCCTGCGGCCGTGGGCGTCAGGGATGGGCGGGGGTCCGGGGTCGCTCCGCGCGGTGGGATCAGGGAGCGTGGCGGCGGCGTTGCGGGGCCATGAAATCCAGCCATGACGAGCAGCGCCATGCCGAGCGCCTGGTAGAGGCCAGGAGCGGGGCGGCAAGCCGCGCCGCGAGGAACGTGCCGACGCCGACATCTGCTGTCCCTCGCCACCAGCCTCGGCGTCGACGTCGCTCTCGGCTACCGCACCCCGGAAGCCGCCGAACGTCTCCCCGACCACCACATCGAGCAGGTCCTTCCGTAGGGCGTGTGCGGCGGACCTTGCGCGCCGTCCCCCGCCCCGGGGTCGCCGGCCCGTCTCCCCGGGCCACTGGACGGAGCCGGGTGACGCGCCGCGCCCGGGAGCCGATGGGCACGATGGGGGCCATGACGTTGCAGGGGGGACAGCAGGACCCGGACCCGAGCAGTTGAACGTCTTGACGGGCCGCCACGACAGGGTCGTCCTCACCGGCTTCGGCATCTTCCGGATCGAGGGGGAGCGGAAACGCACCGAGACCGGCGGGTCTCACCGACGGGAGGCGTAGCCGTCCACTCGTTCCGGTGACCGGGAGGAGAAGGCCCCGCGCCGAGGGCCGTATCTCGCCACGATCGCCGGGTGATCGCCATCCGCCGCTCCCGCCGCTCCCAACCGTCCCGCCGGCTCCGCTCGGCCGCCGCCGTGCTCGCCGTCCTCGCCGCTTTCCCCGCCGCGTCGGGGTGCGGTGACCTCGGTACGCAGTCCCCGCCCCGGCACGCCGACCGGTTGGACAAGGCGGCCCGGGTCGCCCGGTTCCACATCGCCCTCACTCAGGACGTGTGGGACCGGACCCGGCTCAGCGGCCGGGACGATCTGGACGATGAAACCTTCGGGGACGTGGAGCCGCGCGGGCTGAAGGGCGAGCTGGGCAGGAAGGGGCTGGTCGAGGTGACCCTGACCGGACCCCAGCTGGTCGCGTACCTCCGCAAACTCGACTACGACGCCCACGGCGGGATGGACCGGGACCGTGCGGACGAGCCGCTGGCCCGTCGCGTCTACGACGCGGTCGCCCGGGTCGTCGACCGGATGGAGCCGGGCAGGGCGCCGACGGCCGTGCCGTACGCCCTGGTCGAGGACGCGGCCACGGCCGGCTCGTCGGCCTCACCGGGTGTGCCGAAGCCCGCCCCGCCGACAGGCGGGGCGGGCGGCCGGCCCCGCTGAGCTGCGCCGGTCCGCGGCCCCGCCCGCGAGGCCGGGCCGCCGCGTGCCGCACGGACTCAGGACGGGGCGCCGAGGGACCAGCCGCAGATGTCGCTGACCCGCCCGCGCCACACGGGCGTCGTCGGTGTCCCGGGCACGGACATGAAGGTGACGTCCACCAGGTGGACGAAGGGCTGGAGACCACCGTCGTCTCCGGTGGTCTGCCGCAGGGCCGCCTGGACGGTGTGCGGCAGCTGCGCCAGCAGCTCGGACCGCTCCTGCCGGCCGATCGCCTCGGACACGACCTCCTCCCACCGGTCGGCCCAGGCCTGGGGGCCCACCAGGTGACCACCCACCACGCCGCCCGGCGTGGTCAGGCAGATCGCCATGCTGGCCTCCCGGCGCACGGCCACCAGACGCAGCAGGAGCTCCAGGTGGGCATCGACCGGCGGCGCGACGGCCCCGCCGGGGGAGGAGGGCTCGGAGCCGGGCTCGTTCACGACGGTTCCTTCCGTGTCGACGGGGGCGGGGCGGCCGGCGGCGGTCAGACGGGGCTCGGCCCGCCGCCGAACGGTCCGCCTTCCCGGTAGTACAGGACGATCTCCTCCCGGTACTGGCGGTCCGTGAGGTGCTTGTCGGAATGGAACTCCGGAGCGTTCTTGATCTGTTCCTTGGTCAGACCCACGTGGACCGTGCGCTCCTCCACCTCGACACGGGTCACCGTGCTCGCCGGGAGCAGCACCTCCTTGCCGAAGATCCATACGCCGGTGTCGACGACCAGGTAGGCGTCACCGACGTCTTCCGAGTGCTTGTCGACCTTGCCGATGTGCCCGTCGGTCGCCTCGACCCGCCATCCGGCGAGGTTCGTGCCCACCGGATAGCCGGCCGACGCCCCATAGGCCCACGCGTTCTCCGTCATGCGGATACTCCTTCGTTCCGGTCGAGCGGTGCGGCGGCGTTTCCCGCCGCCATCCCAGGAGGACCGCCTGCCCCGGCCCCCGGGGACCCACACCCGTACGACCACCCGGGTACGCCGCCCGAGTCCGCTGCCGCATGCCGGTCTCGGGTGGCGGTGCGGCGGGTACACGTGGGGGACATGTGTCGTCGGCGTGGAACGAGGCGGTTGTGGCGGGAGCACTGACTGCGGGGGGATGGGGCCTGTTCGCGGGAGCGGCGCTGCTGGTGGGCGCCGCCGCCGGATCGTTCGTACGGGTTCCACCCCGCTTGATCGCGCTGGTGATGGCGTTCGGCAGCGGAGTGCTGATGGCGGCGGTCTCGTTCGAGCTGATCGCCGAGGCGTACGAACGGGCCGGCATGGCTCCGGTGGTGGCCGGCGCGGTCGGCGGAGCGGTCGTGTACTCGGGGGCGAACGCCCTGCTGGCCCGGCGCGGGGCGCGGCACCGCAAGCGCTCCGGCCGGCGGCAGCCGAGCGAGAGCGAGGCGCCCGGGTCGGGCAACGCCATCGCGCTCGGGGCCCTGCTGGACGGCGTCCCGGAGTCCGTGGTGATCGGCACCAGCCTGCTGGGCGGCGGGCACCTCGGGGTGGCCACGGTGGGTGCGGTGTTCATCAGCAACCTGCCCGAGGGCCTGGCCAGCGCCGGCGGCATGCGCGCGGCCGGGCGCAGCCGCGGGTACGTCTTCGCCCTGTGGGGGAGCATCGCGGTCATCAGCGGTCTGGCGGCGCTGGCGGGGTACGCGCTCCTCGGCGGGGCTTCCCCGGCGGTGATGGCGGTGATCACGGCGGTGGCCGGCGGGGCGATCCTCGCGATGATCGCGGACACGATGATTCCCGAGGCGTACGGCAGGGTGCACCTCATGACGGGCCTGATCACCGTTCTGGGGTTCCTGTCGGCGTTCGCCCTCGCGCACCTGTAGGGGCGGGGGCCGCCTGCGCGGGAGCAACCCGGGGCGCCGGCCCCGACCCGTACCCGCTCACCACCCCGGCGCGGCCCGCTCGTCCCTCCGCCGCGGCGGCTTCGGCCGTCGTGACCTCACCCGGTGGTGTCCGGCCCGGCGGGGCTGCCGTCCCAGTCCGCGTCCCCCGCGAGAGGGGCGGGGAACGGCGCGATGCCCAGGAGGGCCGCCGTGATCGCCGCGGTGAGGCGGTGCCAGTGGTGGGCCTGGCGGATCATGGCGTGTCCGCCGTGGGGCATGCGCAGCCCCTTCACCCGTGCACCGGCCACCTGGGCGCGGGTGAGGTAGGCCCACGTGCTCGCGGCGGAAGTGACCCGGTCGGCCTCGTCGTGGAGGGCGCAGACGGTGCGGCCTCGCAGGTGGGCGACCGGTTCCCCCGGAGGGCACCAGGGGGCGAGCGCCACGACCCCGGCCACGTGCGGGGCCGATGCCGCGCGCAGCGCCGCCCGTGCTCCCATGGAGTGGCCGACGAGGACCACGGGCACGGGGCCGGTCAGCTCCCGCAGCTCCGCCAGGGCGCGGTGGGCGTCCGCGACGGGGTGCGCCTGGTGACCGTTCCAGCCCCGGTGCCCGTAGCGGACGTGGGCGACGAGGACGTCGTCGTGGGCGGTGGCCCGCGCGATGGCCCGGGCGAAGGGCCGCATGCGCAGGGCAGGCGCGTCGAGGACGGGCGGTGGCTCCAGGGCCTCCGCCCGGCCGCCGTGGAGGATCAGGACCCCGGCCCGTGCCCGCCGCGGCGGGCGGTGGTCCCGGACGGGACGCAGGGCGGGGGCCGTGCGCGGTCCCTGTGCTTTTCGTGTCGGAGACATGCCTCAGCCTCTCGGACCCGCACCGGCGGGCCGTCACCGGGGTGGCGCCGGCGGGAAGCCGCTGCCGCGCGCCGTCCGCTCGGCGTACCCGACCGCGCGCCGTCGAGGGTGCGGCCCTCTCCGCGCCACGCGCCGGCCGTGGCCGGGCCGGTTCGGGCGGGCAGCCTCATCGGGAGCGGCGGCGGGTGGCGGGCCACGTGCCCGCCGGCGGCGGGGTGACGGCCATGACCAGCCCTTCGGACCCACCCGTGCCCACCGTCGACGACGCCGCGAAGGCGGTCCGCGGTGACGTGTCCACCACGAACGCGACCGTCCACGTCATCGGCACCGTCCTCATGCCGCAGTGGCGCGCGCCGGCGGCCGGGCACGCCGGTGGCCCGGCACCCTTCCGTCAGGATGCCGGGCCGAGCCGCCGGCCGCCGGCGGCCATCCACCCGTCCGGCGGTCCGCCCGACTACCGGCGTTTCCTGGACCGTCCCATGGCGATGCCCGCCAGGATCGCGAGAACGGCCACGACCAGCAGGACCGTGCCCGCTGTGCCGCTCGGGAACCAGATGGCGGCCTGTTCACTCACCGATGCCTCCATGATCGCTCGCTTTCCGGGTGCTCGGCCCGGGCCCGGCGGCTCCTCGCCGGCGGGCCCGGGCCGCGTGTCAACTCACGTACGCGTCCTTCGCCTTGTCACCCACGTAGGACCCGACCACGGCGCAGCCGCCGGCGACGATCGCGCCGCCGACCCCGGCGGTCGCCGCTCCGGCGAGCCCGGCGCCGAACATGCAGGCCGTCTCGGTCCCGAGGCTCGCGACAGTTCCCACCAGGTCGCCCTCCAACGCCTTCCCGTCCCCGCTCCAGGCATCGGTCCCCAGCTCGAGCAGGTCCTTGGCCAGCAGCAGGTTCGATACCGCGTTGAGCCCGTTCGGGTCGATCCGGTTGACGGGGTCGCCTTCGGCGTAGAGGTAGGGGTTCTTCTCCTGGCCCGAGGGGTCGGGCTGGGTGAAGCGGCCGATGTGGGGGTCGTAGTAGCGGGCGGCGAAGTGGTAGAGGCCGGTGGCGTCGTGGTAGCCGCCGGCGAACTGGTAGGGCTGTGGGACCTGTTCGGAGGTTCCGGCGCGCTGGACACCGCGGGGGCTGTAGGAGTACGTGTTGACCTTCGTGCCGGCCTCGTCGGCGAGCGCCACGACCGAACCGAGCGCGTCGGTGAGGTAGTAGTAGCTCTTGCCGCCGGTCGTCATGGAGTTCAGGGTGCCCCCGGGTTCACGGTTGAATCCCGTGTCGACGCCGCCGGTGCTCTTCGCGGAGAGGCCGAGCGGCCCGTTGTGGAAGAACGTGTCGCCCAGCTTGATCCGCTCGCTCTGGTCGGTCGAGCCGTACTGGCCGGCGTACGTCCTGCCCCCGACCGTGACCGAGGTCATCTGCGAGTGGTCGGACCAGGACACGGCGGTGCGGGTGCCCTCGGGGGTGGAGGCGCCGGCGGTCTCGTTGCCGACCCTGTCGTACGACCAGTTCGCGGTGGCGCCGTTCTTCGCCGTGATCTGCTGGGCGTCGTTGACCGTGTAGGTGGTGCCGCGGGGGCAACCGGGGTCGACGCCCTGGGAGGTGAGGTTGCCGGCCAGGTCGTAGCAGTACTGCCAGGACGAGTTGAGGGCGGTGCCCTTCTCCTCCTTCGCGTAGGAGAACCGGCCCGCGCCGTCATAGGTGTACGTCGTCTTCATCCCCGCGACCGCGTCCGTGCGGGTGCGGATCTTCCCGCCGTCCTTGAGGGGGGTGGTGGTGCTGGCGTCGTGGTCGTAGCCGTAGGTGTAGGCGAGGTCGACCAGCGTGCCCTTCGGTGACGTCGCCCGGACCCTCTCCGGACGGTTCGACTTGTCGGGCGTGACCTCCTGGACGGTCCCCCCGGGGTACGTCGTCCTCGTGCGGACGTCGTTGCTGTTGTACGTGTACGTGGTGACCTTCCCGGTCGGGTCCTTGAGCTGCGTGAGCTTGTTGACCTCGTTCCAGGTGTAGTCGGTCAGGCCGGCCGGGTCCTCGTACGTGTCGACATTGCCCGCCGGGGTGTAGGTGAGGCGGGTCTGGGAGCCGTTCTGCAGGGTCCGGACGGTCTCGCGGGACAGCGGGTCGAAGGCGTAGGTGATGACGCCGGTGCCGTCCGAGCGCTGGGTGAGGTTTCCGTCTCCGTCGTAGGAGTAGGTGACGGTGGCGTAGCCGGAGGTGTCGACCTTCACGATCCGGTCGCGGTGGTCGTAGGTGTAGAGGGTGGTGACCCCTCGGCCGTCCTTGACGGTGGCGGGCCGCCCCAGGTCGTCGTAGGTGTACGTCGTCACACCGAGCGGGGCCGGGGGAGTGACCCTGATCAGGTTGCCCTTCGTGTCGTACGTGAAGGAGGTGGAGACCGACTTCGTCGACGACATCTTCGTCGTGACCTTGCAGCGCTGGCCCTCGAAGCCGCCGCAGGTGGGGGTGGCGGGATTGTGGTCGAAGGACTGCGTCCCGCCGCCGGTGCCCGTCACGGCGACCGACGTGGTGTTGCCGGCCGCGTCGTAGGTGTAGTCCGTCTTCTCCCCGTCGGCCGTGGTCAGGCTGCCGGGAAGGTCCGCGCCGGACAGCGTCCGGTAGCCGCTCAGGGCCGACGTGGCACCGGTGGGCAGCTTCGCCGAGGTGAGGTTGTTGCGGGTGTCCCAGCCGTACGTGGTC
This sequence comes from Streptomyces sp., assembly GCF_031178505.1. Taxonomy (GTDB): domain Bacteria; phylum Actinomycetota; class Actinomycetes; order Streptomycetales; family Streptomycetaceae; genus Streptomyces; species Streptomyces gulbargensis. The sequence goes on from NZ_JAPSIW010000120.1 coordinate 10,664, forward strand.
ACGTTGCCGCCGGTGCCGCCGACGCCCATCGCGTCCGTCGCGGTCTGCACGTTGTTGTTGGCGTCGTAGGTGCGGGACCGGGTGCGCTGGAGGTGGTCGACCACCTTCCCGACCCTGCCCTCACTGTCGTGCTCGTACTTCGTGGTGTGCTGTTCGGGGTCGGTGACGGTGGTCGTCCCCGCCTCGAAGGGATAGGTGCCGGTGTAGGCGTAGGTGTAGGTGGGACCGGTGTGACCGGAGGCGCCGGTCTGCGTCGCCCTCAGCATGGAGGTGACCCGGTTCTGGGCGTCGTAGGTGAAGACGGTCACCCGGCCCTCGGGGGTCGTGACCTTGGAGATCCTCCCGTCGGCGTCGAAGGCGTAGGTGGTCGTCTTGCCCTCGGTGTCCGTGGTGCGCGAGAGGTTGCCGCCGCCGTCGAGGTCGAAGACGGCGGTGCGGCCGGTGTGGTCCTTGGCCTGCCACTGGTTCGGGTACGTCTTGAGCAGGTCGACCCAGCGGCCCGAGCGGGACTCGGTCAGTCTGAAGCCCTTGTGCTCGCCGGTCTCGTCGTGCTGGTCGACCGTGATCGTGCCCTTGTTGCGGTCGGTGACCTTCGTCAGTGTCCCGTGGACGTCGTAGGTGTCCTTCGAGCCGGACTTGCGGTCGGTCAGGGTGTAGGTGCCGTCCGCGTTCTCCCGCAGGTCCTTCGAGTACCCCTGGGGCGTGGTGAAGGTGCCGTCGGCGTTCTTGGTGAAGGACAGCGAGTCACCCGTCGCGTCGTGGACGACGACCGAGTTGGTGAAGAACCGCAGGTAGCGTTCGTACTCCTGCCACCAGCGGTCCGAGACCTTGCCGTAGGGCCCCTGGAACGAGTTGTACGTACGGGCCAGGCGCAACTTCTGCCCCACGCCCGCCACTTCGAAGTCGGTCGCGGCGAGCATCAGGTTGCCGTTGGACAGGTTGATCCGCGCGACCAGGGAGTCGGTGACGCGGAACTCCGACATCTGGTGCCAGGGAACCGCCCCCTGCCCCTTGGGCACATAGGTGAGCGCACCGGCGTCCGTGGCAGGGGCCGCCGTCGCACTCCGCTCCCTCGCGGGAGCCTTCGCCGCGCCGCGGACGCGCTCCCTCTGCGCCGCACGCCACGCGGCTTCCTCCTTCGAGGGCGCCGCCTCGGCCTGGTTGGCCACCGGCTTCGTCGATCCCACCTTCACGGGCGGAACCTCCAGCGGCGCCGCCTTCCTGCCCCACACCGAGCCGGTGCCCGGATCCGCCACGGGAGTGGCGGCGAGGGCCGGCAGCGACGACGCGCCCAGTGCGAGGACCGCGACCGCCGCGGCCAGGGAATGTCTTGCCGTCGTCCGGGCACGCCGAGAAGGCGTGCCGGAAGCACGCGAAGTCATGCACTTCCCCCCACGAGAAGAGATGTCACAGCGGCCCCAACGGCCACTGGAGCCGCACACGCTGCCACAGCGTCACTCCGGCCGGCCGGGGCCTGCCCCCCATTCCCTCGCACACACGGGCGAGAACCGGCCGAAGTTGCGCCACTCCTTCTCTCTTCCGCACCTGCGGGACGGAAACGTCTGCCTTCCGACACGGGCCGCGCGCCCGAGGATCAACGTGACGGGAAATCGACCTGTGTCGTCCGCGTGCGGACGCCGCCCGGAGCGGGGCACGCGCAGGGGACCGTCACGGAACGGCTCGTGGTACGTCTCCCCGTGCCCGGCGCCGTCCTCGCGCGGCCATGCCCCTCTTGGGCGGCGAGGGCCGACGCGGGTGGTGTCACCGGGCCGGGATCGGCTGGGTGGACGGCGAACTCATCGGCAGGACCGCTCCTCCGGGCGGACAGCCGCTTCCCGCCCCGCTCCGGGCTTGAGCCCGGTGTCCGCTCCTCCGGGCCTTTCCTTACGTCGCGGGGGGGCCGCC
>NZ_JAPSIW010000779.1 GCF_031178505.1 Streptomyces sp.
ACCGTACACGGGGTACGGACCGGCCGCGGCGGCCCTCGCCGCTTTCCCAGGGGCGTACGGCAGGATGTCCCCCATGCCGAGCCTCCAGAAGACGCGCGCGCCACGGGACCGGTCCCAGGGGCGCTCGCCCGCGGTCGTCCCCACCCACCGGGACCCGGTGGCCGCCGCGGGCAGCCAGCTGATCGGCGGCCCGTTCGGCCGTCGCGCGCTGACCGGGACCGGACCGCTCACGCCGGTCCGGGTGATCGCCATCGTGGCGATCGGGATGTTCGCCCTCGGCATGGTGCAGAAACTGCCCTGCTACAACTGGGCCTGGTTCGAGGGACTCACCTCCCAGTACACCCACGCCTGCTACTCCGACATCCCGCACCTCTACGAGGGGCGCGGCTTCGCGGCGGGTCTGGTGCCGTACTTCGACCGGCTGAGCGGCGGTGTGCCGTTCCTGGAGTACCCCGTCCTCACCGGCCTCTTCATGGAGGTCGCGGCCTGGCTGACGCCCGGCGGCGGCCCCATGCGGGAGCAGGAGCAGGCGTTCTGGATGGTCAACGCCGGCATGCTGATGGCCTGCGCGGCCGTTCTCGCCGTCTGTGTGGCCCGGACGCACCGCCACCGGCCCTGGGACGGGCTGCTCGTCGCGCTGGCCCCCTCGATCGCGCTCACGGCCACGATCAACTGGGACATCCTGGCCGTCGCGCTCACCGCGGCCGCCGTCCTGATGTGGTCACGCGGCCGGCCGCTGGCCTTCGGCGTCCTGCTCGGCCTGGCCACGGCCTCCAAGTTCTACCCGATCCTGTTGCTCATCCCCCTGCTGCTGCTCTGCTGGCGGGCCGGGAAATGGCGGCGGTACGGGGCGGCGGTGCTCGGCGCCGCCGGGGCCTGGCTGGTCGTGAACCTGCCCGTGATGATCCTCGCCCCGGAGGGCTGGAAGCAGTTCTACCTCTTCAGCCGGGATCGGAACGTCGACTTCGGCTCCGCCTGGCTGCTCGTCAGCCAGCGCACCGGCGTCCCGATCAGCCCCGAGCGGGCCAATCTGTACGCTCTGCTGCTGATGGTGGTGGCGGTGGCGGCCCTCGCGATGCTGACGTTCACGGCGCCCCGGCGCCCCCGCTTCGTCCAGCTGGCGTTCCTGATCGTCGCCGCGTTCGTCCTGACCAACAAGGTGTACTCGCCGCAGTACGTCCTGTGGCTCGTCCCGCTGGCCGTGCTCGCCCGGCCGCGCTGGCGAGACTTCCTCGTCTGGCAGGCCTGCGAGGTCATGTACTTCCTGGGCGTCTGGATGTACCTCGCCTTCACGGCGAGCGGCAACAAGCAGGGTCTGCCGGTGGACGGCTACCAGTTCGCGATCGTCCTGCACCTGCTCGGCACGCTGTACCTGTGCGTCATGGTCGTCCGGGACATCCTGACGCCCGAGCGGGACCCCGTGCGGCAGGACGGCGCGGACGACCCCTCGGGAGGTGTCCTGGACGGGGCCGAGGACGTCTTCGTGGCGGGCAGGGCCGCGCACCTGGCGCGGCAGGCGGTGCCGCCGCGGGCCCCCGAGCGGCCGCGGGTGGAGTGGGGCACGTCCGGGAGCGGCGGCCCGCGGGGATGACGTACCGCGGCGGCTCACGCCGGAGACGTACGAACGGGTGAGGGCCCCGGCTTCGACGAGCCGGGGCCCTCACCCGTGACCGCGCGGGGCGGGACGCCGGTGGCTCAGCGCTCCACGAGGCGGTCGAACTGCGTCGTGGTGTGGCGCAGATGCGCCACGAGCTCGTCACCGACCCGCGGCTCCTGCGCGTCGGCGGGCACGAACAGGATCGACACCTGCATGTGCGGCGGCTCGGCGAACCAGCGCTGCTTGCCCGCCCACACGAACGGCGAGAGGTTCCTGTTGACGGTCGCGAGACCGGCCCGGGCCACTCCCTTGGCGCGCGGCATCACGCCGTGCATGGCCTTCGGGGCCTCCAGGCCGACGCCGTGCGAGGTGCCGCCGGCGACGACCACGAGCCAGCCGTCCGAGGCCGCCTTCTGCTGGCGGTAGCCGAAACGGTCCCCCTTGGAGACACGGGTCACGTCCAGGACCGAACCCCGGTACTCCGTGGCCTCGTGGTCGCCGAGCCAGAGCCGGGTGCCGATCCGGGCGCGGAAGCGGGTCTGCGGGAACTGCTGCTGGAGCCGGGCCTGCTCCTCGGCGCGCAGATGGCTCACGAACATGGTGTGCAGGGGCAGCCGGGCCGCGCGCAGGCGGTCCATCCAGCCGATGACCTCCTCGACCGCGTCGGTGCCGTCCGGCCGGTCGAGCGGCAGGTGCAGGGCGAAGCCCTCCAGACGCACGTCCTCGATGGCCGAGTGGAGCATCGGGAGCTCGTCCTCGCGGACGCCGTGGCGCTTCATCGAGCTCATGCACTCGATGACGACCCGGGCCCCGACGAGGGCGTGCACCCCGTCGACGGAGGAGACGGAGCGGACCACCCGGTCGGGCAGCGGAACCGGTTCCTCGCCCCGCCGGAACGGAGTGAGGACCAGCAGGTCACCGCTGAACCAGTCCTTGATCTTCGCGGCCTCGTAGGTGGTGCCGACCGCGAGCATGTCGGCGCCGAACCGGGCCGCCTCGTCGGCGAGCCGTTCGTGCCCGAAGCCGTAGCCGTTGCCCTTGCAGACCGGGATCAGACCGGGGAACTGGTCGATGACCGTCTTCTGGTGCGCCCGCCAGCGCGCGGTGTCGACGTAGAGGGAGAGCGCCATGGCCGGCCCGGAACCTTTCTGACGGCAGCGGTGGATCACAGGTGTGTACGAGAGTACGAAACGTCCGGCGGCGCGGCACGGGGCCGTGCCGCCGGACAAGGTCAGCGGCGGGACATGTAGATGTCGAGCGCCTTGTGCAGCAGCTTGTTGAGCGGGAAGTCCCACTCGCCGACGTACTCGACGGCTTCTCCGCCGGTGCCCACCTTGAACTGGATGAGCCCGAAGAGGTGGTCGGTCTCGTCGAGCGAGTCCGAGATGCCCCGCAGGTCGTAGACGGTGGCGCCCATCGCGTAGGCGTCGCGCAGCATCCGCCACTGCATCGCGTTCGAGGGCCGGACCTCGCGGCCGATGTTGTCCGAGGCGCCGTAGGAGTACCAGACGTGGCCGCCGACGACGAGCATGGTCGCGGCGGACAGGTTCACGCCGTTGTGGCGGGCGAAGTAGAGCCGCATGCGGTTGGGGTCCTC
>NZ_JAPSIW010000780.1 GCF_031178505.1 Streptomyces sp.
CCGGGCGAAGTGTCCGTATTGCGACGTTTCGTGAAGTTCATCTAGGCTGATCAAACGGACCCGGCACTGCTTGAACCCCCGAGCAGGCAGTGCCGGGCTCCTTTCTCACGTCCCCCCGAGGGGACCCCCGGCGCTGAGCAGCGAGTAGCGTGTTACCCATGGCTCCGATCTCCACTCCGCAGACCCCCTTCGGGCGGGTCCTCACCGCCATGGTCACGCCCTTCACGGCGGACGGCGCACTCGACCTCGACGGTGCCCAGCGACTCGCCACCCACCTGGTGGACGCGGGCAACGACGGCCTCGTCGTCAACGGCACCACCGGCGAGTCCCCCACCACCAGCGACGCGGAGAAATCGGAGCTGGTACGAGCGGTCCTGGAGGCCGTCGGAGACCGCGCCCACGTCGTGGCCGGCATCGGCACCAACGACACCCACCACTCGATCGAGCTGGCCCGCACCGCCGAGCGCGACGGTGCCCACGGCCTCCTCGCCGTCACGCCGTACTACAACAAGCCCCCGCAGGAGGGCCTGTACCGGCACTTCTCGGCCATCGCCGACGCCACCGAGCTTCCGGTGATGCTCTACGACATCCCCGGCCGCAGCGGCGTCCCGATCGACACCGAGACGATCGTCCGCCTCGCCGAGCACCCGCGCGTCGTGGCCAACAAGGACGCCAAGGGCGACCTCGGCCGCGCCAGCTGGGCCATCGCCCGCTCCGGCCTCGCCTGGTACTCCGGCGACGACATGCTGAACCTGCCGCTGCTCTCCGTGGGCGCCGTCGGTTTCGTCTCCGTCGTCGGCCACGTCGCGACCCCCGAGCTCCGCGCCCTCCTCGACGCCCACCTGGGCGGCGAGGTCCAGAAGGCCACGGAGATCCACCAGAAGCTGCTCCCCGTCTACACCGGGATGTTCCGCACCCAGGGCGTCATGACCACGAAGGCCGCCCTCGCCCTCCAGGGCCTCCCGGCCGGCCCGCTGCGCCTGCCGCTCGTGGAACTTTCCGCCCAGGAGACCGAGCAGCTCAAGGTCGATCTGGCCGCAGGCGGGGTAGAACTCTGACAACGGACTTCACAACTGAACAGACAATCGAACACATAACTGAAGAAAAACCGAAAACGGACAAGTGGAATACCGACAACAGCAAGTGCACGATTGTCATGCGCGCCACGTGCCGAACCGGTACGTGGCGCGTGTGGTGAGGAGAGTCTTTTGAGCCATCCGCATCCTGAACTCGGCGCCCCGCCGAAGCTGCCCCAGGGTGGCCTCCGCGTCACCCCGCTCGGCGGTCTCGGTGAGATCGGCCGGAACATGACGGTCTTCGAGTACGACGGCCGTCTGCTGATCGTCGACTGCGGCGTCCTCTTCCCCGAGGAGGAGCAGCCCGGCGTCGACCTGATCCTGCCGGACTTCACCACCCTCCAGGACCGCCTCGACGACATCGAGGGCATCGTCCTGACCCACGGCCACGAGGACCACATCGGTGGTGTGCCGTTCCTGCTCCGCATGAAGCAGGACATCCCGCTCATCGGCTCCAAGCTGACCCTCGCCCTGATCGAGGCCAAGCTCCAGGAGCACCGCATCCGTCCGTACACCCTCGAGGTGGCGGAAGGGCACCGCGAGCGGCTCGGCCCCTTCGACTGCGAGTTCATCGCCGTCAACCACTCCATCCCGGACGCCCTGGCCGTCGCGATCCGCACCCCCGCGGGCATGGTGGTCCACACCGGCGACTTCAAGATGGACCAGCTCCCGATGGACGGGCGCCTGACCGACCTGCACGCGTTCGCGCGGCTCAGCGAGGAGGGCATCGACCTCCTGCTGTCCGACTCGACGAACGCCGAGGTCCCCGGCTTCGTCCCGCCGGAGAAGGACATCTCGAACGTCCTGCGGAACGTCTTCGCGAACGCCCAGAAGCGCATCATCGTGGCCAGCTTCGCCAGCCACGTGCACCGCATCCAGCAGATCCTCGACGCCGCCCACGAGTACGGCCGCCGGGTCGCCTTCGTCGGCCGCTCGATGGTCCGCAACATGGGCATCGCCCGGGACCTCGGTTACCTCCGCGTCCCGGCCGGCCTCGTCGTCGACGTGAAGACGCTGGACGACCTTCCGGACGACGAGGTCGTGCTCGTCTGCACGGGCTCGCAGGGCGAGCCGATGGCGGCCCTCTCCCGGATGGCCAACCGCGACCACCAGATCCGGATCGTCCCCGGCGACACCGTGATCCTGGCGTCCTCGCTCATCCCGGGCAACGAGAACGCGGTCTACCGCGTGATCAACGGCCTGACCCGCTGGGGCGCCCACGTCGTCCACAAGGGCAACGCCAAGGTCCACGTCTCGGGCCACGCCTCGGCCGGCGAGCTGCTGTACTTCTACAACATCTGCCGGCCGAAGAACCTCATGCCGGTCCACGGCGAATGGCGCCACCTGCGCGCCAACGCCGAGCTCGGCGCGATGACGGGTATCCCGAAGGACCACATCGTCATCGCCGAGGACGGTGTCGTCGTCGACCTGGTCGACGGCCGCGCCCGCATCACGGGCAAGGTCCAGGCCGGGTACGTCTACGTCGACGGCCTCTCGGTCGGCGATGTCACGGAGTCCTCCCTGAAGGACCGCCGCATCCTCGGCGAGGAGGGCATCATCTCCGTCTTCCTGGTGGTGGACTCCTCCACCGGCAAGATCGTCGGCGGCCCGAACATCCACGCCCGCGGTTCCGGCATCGAGGACTCCGCCTTCGACGCGGTGGTCCCGAAGATCGACCAGGTCCTGAACAAGTCGGCCCAGGACGGCGTCGTCGAACCCCACCAGCTCCAGCAGCTGATCCGCCGCACCGTCGGCAAGTGGGTCTCCGACACCTACCGCCGCCGCCCGATGATCCTTCCGGTCGTCGTGGAGGTCTGACCAGCGCGGTTCCGGAGCGGGGCGCCTCGATTTGCATCGGGGCGCCCCGCTCCAGTACGTTTACGGCTCCGCCAGAACGGGAAGCCCCCGCGCCGCTGTGCGCCGGGCCGGCCGACCAGGAGGCGGGAAATCCGACTCAGAACTTCTGATAAAGTCGGAACGCGCCGGAAGGCCTCGGAAAGAAAGAAATCCGGGACCGGAAAGCACCGAGGAAATCGGATCGGAAAGATCTGATAGAGTCGGAAACGAAGGAAGCGCCCGGAGGAAAGCCCGAGAGGGTCAGTACGAAGGAAG
>NZ_JAPSIW010000121.1 GCF_031178505.1 Streptomyces sp.
CGTGCCCCGCGCGGTCACAGGAAGCGGCGGATGGGTACGACCGCCGCCTCCTGCGCGCGGTGGAAGGCGGATCGTTTCCTCCAGCGTCCGGCCCTGATCCGTTCGCTGGCGCGGAGGTCCTCGTCGAAGTGACCGTCCAGGGTGGCGGTGAAGTGCTCGTCGAGGACGGCCAGCATGACCTCCTCGTCGTGGTCGAGCGAGCGGCGGTTGAAGTTGGTCGACCCGACCAGTGCGGCCACCCCGTCCACGGTGATGATCTTGGCGTGCATCATCGTCGGCTGGTATTCGAAGATCCGGACGCCGCAGGCGAGGAGGTCCTCGTAGAAGCGCCGGCCCGCGAGCTGGCAGACCCGCTTGTCGGTGTGCGGCCCGGGCAGCAGGATCTCCACGTCGACGCCCCGGCGGGCCGTCGCGCACAGCAGGTCGACGAAGTAGGCGTCGGGCGCGAAGTAGGCCGTGGCGAGGCGGAAGCGGTGCTCGGCGGATTCGAGCATCACCCGGATGAGGGTCTGCATGTCCTGCCAGCCGAGGCTGGCCGAGCCGCGGACCACCTGCACGACGGAGTCGCCCTGCGGCTCGTGCTCGGTGAAGCGGTCGCGCGTGTCGAACAGGACGTCATGGCATTCCGCCCAGTTCTGCGCGAAGGCGGCCGCGATGCCGTCCACCGCGGGGCCCCGCACCTGGACGTGGGTGTCGCGCCACTCGTTCTCGTCGCGGGCGTCGCCGCACCACTCCTCCGCTATGCCCACCCCGCCGGTGTAGGCCACGGACTCGTCCACGATCAGCGCCTTGCGGTGGCAGCGGTGGTTCTGCTTCAGCGGGGAGAGGACCAGCGGCTTGCGGAACCACGCGACCTCGGCGCCGGCCCGGTCCATGAGGTCCAGCAGGTCCCGCTCGATGAGCCGGCTGCCGAACCCGTCCAGCAGCAGTCGCACCCGCACGCCGTTCCGGGCCCGGTCCGCCAGCGCCTCGGCGAACTGCCGGGCTATGTCGCCCCGCCAGTACACGAAGGTCATCATGTCCACCGTGTGCCGGGCCGTGCGGATGCTGTCGAGCATGGCCGGGAAGATCTCGTCGCCGTTGCGCAGGGCGCGCAGCGCGTTCCCCTCCGTGGCGGCGATGCCGATCAGGCGCTCCAGGCGCCGCCGCATCCGCTGCTTGCGCCCGGCCGGGGTGGCGGGGGCTGCGGTCCCGGCGGCCGGGTCCGGTGTGCTGGGTCTACTGGTCATGGCTACCCCTGCCGGTCGGAGGAGTCCGCCCCGTACGTCCGGCTACCGTCGGGACGAGCCGACTGTACCGACCCCCCGGCCCCGGCTCCACGGCCGCCCACCTGCCCCTTCCACGGCCCGTCCGGGTAGCCCGCCGGAGCGTCGGCGGGCCTGGCGTCCGCCGGCTCGCCGGCGTCAGTCCGCCCGGGACGCCGGGCCGCTCACGAGGTCGTCCGCCCGTGACGTCAGCGTGCCGAGGAAGCGGATGTGCGGCGGTCCGGCCGGATCGGGGCGGGTGACGGCCGCGCGGACGCCGTACACGTCGGCGATCAGCTCCTCCGTGAGGACGTCGGCCGGTTCGCCCGAGGCCACCACCCGGCCCTCCTTGAGGACGACGAGCCGGTCGCAGTACAGCGCCGCCAGATTCAGGTCGTGCAGGGCGATCACGCTGGTCAGCCGCAGACTCGCGATCAGGGAGAGGAGGTCGAGCTGGTGCTGGATGTCCAGGTGGTTGGTGGGTTCGTCGAGCAGCAGCTCGCGGGGGTCCTGGGCGAGGGCCCGGGCGATCTGGACGCGCTGGCGCTCACCGCCCGAGAGGGTGCGCCAGCTCCGGTGGGCCCGGTCGGCCAGACCCGTACGGGCGAGGGCGGACCGTACGGCCTCCTCGTCCGCGGCGGAGGCGGGCGTCCACGCGCGGCGGTGGGGCACCCGGCCGAGCCGGACGATGTCGGCGACCGTCAGGTCGACCTGGGTGTCGGCGTGCTGCTCGACGGTGGCCAGGCGCCGGGCGACGGTCCGGCGCCCGATTCCGGCGAGCGGCCGGCCGTCCAGGGTGACGACACCGGTGTCGGGGGCGAGGACCCCGGCGAGCAGGCGCAGCAGGGTGGACTTGCCCGAGCCGTTGGGTCCGAGGAGGCCGGTGACGGTGCCGGGGCGCGGGGAGAGGCTGACGCCGTCGAGGACGAGGGTGCCGCCGGCGGTGCGCGAGACGCGCTCGGCCCGCAGTCCCTCCCCCGTCCCGGCGGGCGCGGTCACCGGCTGCTCCCGGCGCTCCTGGTGCGGTACAGGACGAGGACGAAGGCCGGGACGCCGATCAGCGAGGTGACCACGCCGACGGGGACCTCCTGGGGTTCGAGGACGGTACGGGCGAGGGTGTCGGCCCACACGAGGAAGACCGCTCCGGCGAGGGCCGTCACGGGCAGCAGCCGGGCGTGGCCGGGGCCGGCGAGGGCGCGGGCCGCGTGCGGCAGGACGAGGCCGACGAAGCCGATGGCGCCGGCCGAGGAGACGAGGACGGCGGTGAGGAGGGCGGTGACGGTGAGGAGGACGAGACGGGTGCGGGCGACGGCGACGCCGAGGGCGGCGGCGGCGTCCTCGCCGAAGGCGAAGGCGTCGAGGGTCCGCGCGTGACCGCCGCAGAGCAGCAGGGCGGCGGCCAGCACCGCGCCGCAGACGGCGACGTCGGTCCAGCTCGCGCCGGCGAGCGAGCCGAGCAGCCAGAAGAGGACCCCGCGGGTGGTCTCCGCGTCCGCCGCGGTCATCACCACGAAGGAGGTGAGGGCGGAGAACAGCTGCATGGCGGCGACCCCGGCGAGCACCACCCGGTCGGTCGACCCGCCGAGGGTGTGGCTGAGCAGCAGCACGAGGGCGAAGGAGCAGACGGCCCCCACGAAGGCGCCCCCGGTGACGGAGAGGGCTCCCCCGCCGGCGCCGAGGACGACCACCGCGACCGCTCCGGTGGAGGCTCCGGAGGACACCCCGAGCACGAAGGGGTCGGCGAGCGGATTGCGCAGGAGCGACTGCATCACGACGCCGCAGACGGCCAGCCCCGCCCCGCACACGGCGGCGAGGAGCGTACGGGGCAGGCGCAGGTTCCACACGATGCCGTCGCGGATCGGGGAGAGTTCCGTGGCGCCCGCGCCGAGGTGGGCGGCCACGGTGGACCAGACGTCGCCGACGCGGATGTCGGCGGGGCCGACGGTGATCGCGGCGGCGGCGGAGAGGCAGAGCAGCGCGAGCCCGGCGGCGCCGGCGAGCGGCAGGGTCCAGCGGCGGCCACGGAAGGCGGCCGCCGCCCGGCCGGACATCCGGACCGGCGTCCGGGCGGGGGTGGCGGTCACCGCGCGAGTCCGTACGTCCGCAGGGCCGCGGCCACCTTCTCGACGCCTTCGACGGTCCGGATGGTCGGGTTCATCGCCTGGCCGCTGAGCAGCACGTACCGCTTGTGCTTCACGGCGGTCATGTTCCGGGTGGCGGGGTGGGACTCCAGGAACTCGATCTTCTTGGCGGCGCTCTCGGCCGACTGGGCCCGCCGGGTCAGGTCGGCGATCACGAGGACGTCGGGGTCCCGGTCGGCGACGGTCTCCCAGTTGATCTGGGGCCACTCCTCGCGGGTGTCGTCGAAGACGTTCTTCACGCCGAGCGTCTCGCTGACGATGCCGGGCGCCCCGCAGCAGCCGGCCATGTAGGGCGCCTCGGCGTCGGAGAACCAGTAGAGGACCGAGGCGTCGGAGAAGTCGTCGCCCGCGGTGGCCTTCGCGACCCGGGCCCGCAGCTGCGCGACGAGCTTCTCGCCGCGCTCCGGGACGCCGAAGATCCGGGCCAGGTCGCGCACTTCGCCGTACACGGCGTCCATGGTCAGCGGCCGGGTGCGCACGCCGTCGCCGTCGCCGCTGTTGTCCTTGCCGGCGCAGTCGGACGGGGAGACGTAGGCGGGGACGCCGAGCTTCTCGAAGCGCTCCCGGGGGGCCACGCCGCCCGTGCCGACGGTGTGGAGGAAGGAGGCGGTGACGAGATCGGGTTCGGTGTCGAGGACCTTCTCGAAGGAGGGGTACCGGTCGGCGAGCCGGGGCACCTTCGCGTTCTCCTTCTCCAGCCCCTTCAGCACCGGGTCGGTCCAGGTGGCGGTGCCCACCATGCGGTCGGCCAGGCCGAGGGAGAGCAGGATCTCCGCCGATCCCTGGTCGAGGGCGGCGGCACGGCGCGGTGCCCGGTCGACGGTGAGCGCGCGCCCGCAGTTGTCGAGGGTGACGGGATAACCGGAGGCCGCGCCCTTCGCGGGGGCGGGTGCCGGTCCCCCTCCCCCGCAGCCGGCGGCGAGCAGGGCGCCGGCGAGGAGCAGCGCGGCGGTACGGGCGGGGCGGGCGAGCGGCACGGAAGCGTCCTTAGCGGCCACGGCTCATACGCGGAGCCTGTCGTACGGTGCTCCCCGGCGACGGTACGACGCCGGGGCCGCCAGCAGGTCTTCGGACTCGGGGTCGTCCGGACGGAGCGCCTTCCCGGGCCTGTCGTACCGCCCAGTGGCCGATGCTCCGCCCGTCACCCTCACCGCTGCGCGTCAGTTCCGGATTCCCACCGGATTCCCTGACTCGTCGCGTACGGGACGTACACGCGGAGTGCGACTGGCCCGGGCAAATTACCACAGGGGGTGCGCGGGCAACCCGGCGGGCGGAAGGGGCGTCCTTCCGGTCAGGCGGCGTCGGCCGGACGGCGCGTACGGTCACACGGAAGCAGGACAGCGATGAGCGACAAGGCCCGCATTCTCTTCGACGCGCTCGATCTCGACCACGACGGCACCCTGACGCGGATGGAGGTGATGCGCGCGCTGCGCGAGAAGGGGCCGACGCTCGTGGCGCGGGGCGTGATCCCGCCCTGGGGCGTCGGGGACGTCGACGCCTCGGCGGCCCTCTTCGACGCGGCCGACCAGAACGGGGACTGCGTGCTGACCTTCGAGGAGTTCGCGACCTGGGCGGACCGCCGCTTCGGCTGGTGACCCGGGCCCGTGACACGGGCCGGGCACCGCACGCGTGCGCCGGCCGGGCGCGGCGGAGGGTGACCAGAACAGGGCACTTCCTCACGTTCTGTGTTTCGGTGGGAGACGGGGACCCACGAGCGTCGAGGAGTGCCATGCGGGTAGCGGTCATCGGGCAGGGGTACGTCGGCCTGACGGGCGCGGTGGCGCTCGCGCGGCACGGGCACCGGGTGGTCGGTGTGGAGCAGGACGCGGAGCGGCTCTCGCGGCTGCGGGCCGGAGAGCCGGCGGTGTACGAGCCGGGGCTCGCGGAGCATCTGGCGTCGGTGCTGCGGACGGGGCGGCTGGATTTCGTGGGGTGCCTGGAGGAGGCGACCGCCGCGGATCCGGTCGACGCGGTGCTGCTGAGCGTGGGCACACCCCCCGCGCCCGACGGCACGGCCAACCTCTCCCATGTCCGCCAGGCGGTGCGGCAGGCGGCCCAGCTGGAGGGTTCGCCGCTGGTGGTGCTCAAGTCGACGGTGCCGCCCGGCACGAGCGACGCCCTGCTGGAGGAGCACCCGCACCTGCGCGACCGCTTCGTGTACAACCCGGAGTTCCTCAACCAGGGCCGGGCCCTGGACGACTGGCAGGCCCCGGCCCGTACCGTCGTGGGCACGCACGCCCCGGCGGCGCTCGCCCGGTGCCGTGAGCTCTACGCGTGGGTGAGCTGCCCGTGGGTGACGACGACCCCGGCGAGCGCGGAGATGATCAAGTACGCGAGCAACGCCTTCCTGGCGACGAAGATCAGCTTCGCCAACGAGGTGGCCGGGCTCTGCGCCGACGGGGACCTCGACATCGACGACGTGATCCTCGGGGTCGGCCTGGATCCCCGGATCGGTCCCGCCCTGCTGACGCCGGGGACGGGCTTCGGCGACTCCTGCCTGCCGAAGGACACCCTCGCGCTCGCGCACTGGGCCCGGGAGCGGAACATCGACACCCCGCTCCTGGACGCCACGATCGAGACCAACGTCCGCCGGCCGGGGCTGCTCGTGCGGACGCTCCTGGAGAGCGCCGGGGGGCGCCTGAACGGACTGCACGTGGCCGTGCTGGGGCTGCGGTACGAGCCGTGGAGCGACGACCTGCGGGCCGCGCCGAGCCGGGCGGTCATCCCGCTGCTGCACGAGCACGACGCGGTGGTACGGGTCTGGGACCCGGCGATGACGGCCGAGGACCTGCGCCGCGCCGCGCCGCGCGCGGTGGCGCACGCCTCCCTGGTGTCCGCGGTGACCGGAGCGCACGCGGTGCTCGTGCTGACCGCGTGGCCGGAGCTCACGGGCGCCGACTGGGAGGAGCTGGTGCCCCGGATGGCGGAGCCGCGGATCGTCCTCGACGCCAAGAACTGCCTGCCCGCCCCGGTCCTGCACCGCACGCCCGCGCTCTACCGGAGCGTCGGCAACCGCCGCCCGTCGCGACAGGACCCGGCCCCCGAACCCGCCGCGTGAGCCGGGTGCGGGGGCCGGGCGCCCCGCGCCGTACGCCGGCCCGGTGGCCGTCCGGCCCGGCGTACGGCCGCGTCCCGGTCAGGCCCGGGCGTCCTCGCGGAGCAGGTCCGCGCACTTCTCGCCGATCATCATCGTCGTGATGCACGGGTTGACGGTCACGAGGTCCGGCATCACGGAGCCGTCCGCGACGCGCAGGCCGCGCACGCCCTTCACGCGCAGACGGGCGTCGAGCGGCGCCGTCGGGTCGTCGTCCGCGCCCATCTTCACCGTGCAGGCCGGGTGGTAGACGGTGTTGTGGGTCTTGTGGATGTAGTCGAGCAGCTCGTCGTCGGTACGGACCTCGGGCCCGGGGGCGAGTTCGGCGCCCGCCCAGCCGGCGAGGGCGGGCTGCGCGGCGATGCGGCGCGCCAGCTTGAGGCCGTACGTCATCACCCGGACGTCGTGCTCGTGGGTGAAGTAGCGGGGGTCGACCTTCGGCTTGTCACGGTAGTCGCGGGTGCGGAGCCGGACGGTGCCGCGCGACTTGGCGCGGGTGACGTTCGGGGTGAGGCAGAAGGCGTTCTGGGAGGTGGGGTAACCGTGCCGGGCGGTGTTCATGTCGAAGGGCACCGAGCCGTAGTGGAACATCAGGTCGGGGCGGTCGAGCCCCGGCTCGGTGTCGTAGAAGATGCCGGCCTCCCACCACTGGCTGGAGGTGGTGGTCATGGGCTGCTTGGCCTCCCACATGATCACGCCCTCGGGGTGGTCCTGGAGGTTCTCGCCGACTCCGGGCGCGTCGACGCGGACGTCCACGCCGACCTCGCGCAGGTGTTCCGCCGGGCCGATGCCGGAGAGCATCAGGAGCTTCGGGGTGTCGATGGAGCCGCAGGAGACGACGACCTCGCGGCGGGCGCGGACCGTCCGGCTGTGGATCATGTCGGGGTCGAGGTATTCGGCTCCGGTGCAGCGGTCGCCGTCGAAGAGGAGCCGCTTGGCGCGCACGCCGGTGCGTATCTCCAGGTTGGGGCGCCGGCCCATGACGGGGTGCAGGTAGGCGACCGAGGACGACTGGCGGATGTTGTTCTCGTCCGAGTTGATCTGGAACCAGTTCGCGCCGCGCACCACGGTCCGGCCGGTGTTGAACGGGGTGGTGGGGATGCCCGCCTGGGCGCAGGCCTCCAGCAGCGCGGTGCCGCAGGGGTCGCCGCCCTTGAGGGTGCGCAGCTTCACGGGCCCGGTGCGGCCGTGGTGGTCGCCGGGCGCGTCGTTGTTCTCCAGGCGCCGGTAGAGCGGGAAGAGGTCCGCCGCGCTCCAGCCGGCGCAGCCGGCCGCCGCCCAGTCGTCCAGGTCCTCGGCGGGGGCCCAGAAGGCGATGCAGGAGTTGTGCGAGGAGCAGCCGCCGAGGACCTTGGCGCGGGCGTGGCGCATGAAGCTGTTGCCGCTGGCCTGGGGTTCGACGGGGTAGTCCCAGTCGTAGCCGGATTCGAGGAGGCCCATCCAGCGTTCCAGCTTCAGGACGTTGTCGTCGCCCACGTCGCTGGGGCCGGCCTCCAGGACGCAGACCGACACGGACGGGTCCTCGCTCAGCCGGGCGGCGACGACGTTGCCCGCCGTGCCGCCGCCGACCACCACGTAGTCGAACGTCTCGTGGGTGTCGTGGGTGCGGGTTGCGGGGGTGCGGGTGGCATCGGTCATCGGGCGGCGACTTCCTTCGGTGCGGCGGGCTGTTCGGGGGCGGCCGGGGCGGCGGCGTGTTCGGCGAGGACTCCGGTGCGGTGCCGCTGCACGAACCAGTAGTAGGTGAATCCGCCGAGCGCGATGGCGCCGACGAAGAGGACGGCACCCCAGCGCAGGTACCAGTGGTGGGGGGCGGTGGCGTTGTAGACGGCGGCGCGCGGCCAGATGAGGTTGAGGGTCATGCCCGCGCCCCACAGCACGGCCAGGATGTTGACGGGCAGGCCCCAGCGGCCGAGGGAGAACTTGCCCTCGGCCGGCTTCCAGCGACCGCGCAGCCGGGCGACCAGCATGGGGCCCGTGACCAGCAGGTAGGCGAGGTAGATCATGATGATGCCGATGCTGGTGACCACGGTGAAGATCTGCGGCTGACGGATGTTGACCAGCAGGATGGCCAGCGCCAGGACGCCGATGATCACGGTGGGCAGGACCGGGGTGCCGAAGCGGGGGCTGACCTTCGACAGGCGGGCGGCGCCGGGCAGGTTGTTGTCCCGGGCCATCGCGAAGGCGAGGCGGACGGCGGCGGTGTGGACGGCCAGCGCGCAGACGGTGACGGCGATGAGGACGCACCAGAGCATCGCCTTGCCGGCCGTGGGGCCCAGCACGTCGAGGACGACGTACTGGAGGCCGTCGGTGGAGATCTTCCCGCCCTTGAGGCTGGAGACGCTCATGAGGGCGAGGATGAGGATGAGGCCGCCCAGGACGAAGGAGGCGACGATCGCGCGGAGGATGGCGCGCGGTGCGTTGCGGGAGGGGTCGAGGGACTCCTCGCCGAGCGAGGCGGCGGTGTCGAAGCCGTACATCACGTACGCCGAGGCGAGCGAGGCGACGAGGAACGCGCCGAGGTAGCCGAAGGGCTGGCCGGTGCCGGTGCCGGCGGTGTCGGTCACGACCTCGGGGCCGCGCACGACGTTGACGGCGAGAAGGACGATGAGGGCGACGGTGGCGATCAGTTCGAGGAAGACGCCGGCGGTGTTGATCCGCGCCATCAGCTTCACACCGAAGGCGTTGACGAGCGTGGTGAAGAGGATCAGCACGGCGGCGAGGAGGACCGCGTTGGTCGCCGTGTCGTACGGGCCCGTCCCGTCCCCGACGATCTGGAAGGCCGAGGAGATCTGAGGGAGGGTCAGCTGGTAGGCGAGGGCGACGGCGGCGATCGACACCACCGAGGCGAGGAGCATCATCCAGCCGGCGAGCCAGCCGATGTGCGGATTGCCCACCTTCTTGGACCAGTTGTAGATGGAGCCCGCCACCGGGTAGCGGGCGGCCAGCTCGGCGAAGCAGAGCGCCACCATGAACTGGCCGGCGAAGACCATCGGCCAGGACCACCAGTAGGCGGGTCCGCCGCTGGCGAACCCGAAGTAGAACAGCTGGAAGGTGCCGGTGAGGATGGAGATGTAGGAGATGCCGGCGGCGAAGGTGTGGAAGGTGCCGAGTGTTCTCTTGAGCTCGGGCCGGTAGCCGAACTCGGCGAGCTCGTCGTCGTCACGGGCCACGGCGGGCCCGGGCGGTGCTGCGGTCATGGGTGACTCCTCGACGGTGGGACGGGCGGACTACGCGAACCAGCGCTGCGGCTCCGGCGCGGTGTTGCGCCAGATGTGCTTCGCCTCGCGGTACTCCGCCAGGCCCGCCGGGCCCAGCTCCCGGCCCGTGCCGGACTGCTTGAAACCGCCCCACTCGGCCTGCGGCACGTACGGGTGGTAGTCGTTGATCCAGACCGTGCCGAGGCGCAGCCGCCGGGCCATCCGGCGGGCGCGCGCCTCGTCGCCGGTCCAGACGGCGCCGGCGAGGCCGTAGATGGTGTCGTTGGCCAGGCCGACCGCGTGGTCCTCGTCGCCGTCGCGGAACCGCTCGACGGTGAGGACGGGGCCGAAGGACTCCTCGCGGACGACCTCCATGTCCGCCCGGCACTCGTCCAGCACGGTCGGCAGGTAGTAGAAGCCCCGCTCGAAGTCCGCGCCCCCGGGCCGGGCTCCGCCGCAGCGCAGTACCGCGCCCTCCGCGATGCCCTTCGCCACGTACGCCTCGACCTTGGCGCGGTGCTCGGCGGAGATGAGCGGCCCGGTCCTGGCGTCCTCGTCGAAGGGGCCGCCGAGGCGGATGCTTCCGGCCCTGCGGACGAGTTCGTCCACGAACCGGTCGTGGATCCGGTCCTCCACGAGCAGCCGGGCCCCGGCCGAGCAGACCTGCCCGGAGTGGAGGAAGACCGCGGTGAGCGCCATGTCGACGGCGGCGTCGAAGTCGGCGTCCGCGAAGACGATGTTCGGGTTCTTGCCGCCCAGCTCGAGGGCGACCTTCTTCACGGTGGCGGCGGCGGCCGCCATCAGGCGGCGGCCGGTGCGCACGCCGCCCGTGAAGGAGACCAGGTCGACGTCGGGGTGCTCGGCGAGCGGCGCGCCCGCCTCGGGGCCCGCCCCGAGCACCAGGTTGGCGACGCCGCCGGGCAGCCCGGCCTCGGTGAGCAGCCGCACCAGGTGGACCGCGGTGTGCGGGGTGAGTTCGCTGGGCTTGAGCACGAAGGTGTTGCCGGCGGCGAGGGCCGGGGCCACCTTCCAGGCGGTCTGGAGCAGCGGGTAGTTCCAGGGAGTGATCAGTGCGCAGACCCCGGCCGGCTCGTACACGACGGTGCTCTCGGCCGTGGGGGTCCCGGTCTCGACGACCCGGCCGGTCTCGGTCCCGGCGAGCCGTCCGAAGTAGCGGAAGCAGGCGATGACGTCGTCGATGTCGTACGCGCTCTCCACCAGGCGCTTGCCGGTGTCGAGGGACTCGGCGCGGGCCAGGGCGTCCTTGTCGCGCTCCAGCAGTCCGGCGACGCGCAGCAGCAGGTCGCCCCGCTCCGCGGCCGGGGTGGTGGGCCACGGTCCCTCGTCGAAGGCGCGGCGGGCGGCCGCGACGGCCTCGACGGTGTCCTTGCCGCCGGCCTCGTCGACGACCGCGACGAGGCTTCCGTCGGCGGGGCAACGGATCTCCCGGGTCCGGCCGTCGAGCGCGGACCGCCAGGCTCCGCCGATGAAGAGTTCGGGCATGCTTCTCGTTCCTCCTGGTCAGCGCCCTTGCGGCGCGTCCTTGCGGACGGGTGCCTCACCCGGCGTTCGCGTTCCATGCCGAATGTGAGGTTCCACACGCGCGTGAGGAGGGGCTCGGGTCCGCGCGGGCGGCGCCCGGAGGGAGAAGGGTCCGGCGTCAACTCCGGGGAACGGGCCGCCTTCCGACGGAGGGTCAGCGGCCGTTCCCCGAGGAGGACTTGGGGGCCGGGTGGCGGGCGGCCGGCCGGGCGCCGCCCGGTTCACCGGGGAGCGGGGTGGCGGGCGGTCGGCCGAGGCCCCGCCCGGTTCACCGGGGAGCGGTCAGCACCACCGCGTGTGCCGGCAGGGACTCCAGCCGCCGCCGGAGCCGCCCGAACCACCGGAGCCGCCCCAGGAGTCCGAGCCGCTCGGCCGCCCGTCGGGGTGGAGGCGGGTGCGGTCGCGGTCGCCCGGGTACGGGTCGAGGCGGTCGGGGTCCCCGTCGCCGTCGCGGTCCGGCAGCCGGGCGTCCCGGCCGCGGTCGGGGTCGGGGCAGCCGGTGCCGGGCGCGGTCAGGGAGAGCGTCACCGCCCGGACCTCGTCCGTGACCGGTTCACCCTCCGCGGGGTCCTGCCGGCACACCCGCCACTTCTCGTACGCCCCCTCTGCGGGCAGCACGTCGTCGAGGTACGCCGCCTCGGCGTACAGCCGGTCCTCGGGCACGCCCGCTCCCACCACCTCGGCGACGGCGGTGCGCCAGGTCATCCAGACCACTTCGGGCATCCTCGGCCAGGGCACCGGGCGGCCCTCGGCCGGCGGGCAGGGTTCCTCGTCGCGGACGACGGCGAAGTCGACGGCCGGATCGCCGGGGGTGCCGGACGTCTTCTGGAAGCACACCTTCCACAGCGAGCGCCCCTCCACCCGCCGCTTCCCGTCGGAGGCGTCGTGGTACCTCACGGTGAGTCCGAGCCGCCGTGAGCGGGGGAAGGCGATGTCGAGGGAGTCGCCGGTGAAGTCCGGGACGGTCGGCATGGTGGGCTCGGGCGTCGTCCGCGAGGGGCGCGGGAAGCCGGGGAAGCGGCTCGGGGAGGCCATGGGCTTCGCGTCGGCGCGGGCGGCGGCCCCGGCGGCGCGGTCCGGAGCGGGCGCCGGCCGATCGGGCAGGACGGCCCCGAGGAGGGCAGCGGCCACCACCGAGGCGACGAAACGGCCCCGCTTCGGCCAGGGGCTGCGCCACCACAGCAGCACCAGGGCGACCAGCAGGGTCACGC
>NZ_JAPSIW010000781.1 GCF_031178505.1 Streptomyces sp.
CGCCCCCTGACCTTCGGCACCTGGATCGGCGGCGACCGCGACGGCAACCCCAACGTCACCCCGCAGGTCACCTGGGACATCCTGATCCTCCAGCACGAGCACGGCATCACCGACGCCCTCGAACTGGTCGACTTCCTCCGCGGCCTGCTCTCCAACTCCATCCGCTACACCGGGGCCACCCAGGAACTCCTGGACTCCCTCCAGCGCGACCTGGAGCTCCTGCCGGAGATCAGCCCCCGCTACAAGCGGCTCAACGCCGAGGAGCCCTACCGGCTCAAGGCCACCTGCATCCGCCAGAAGCTCGTCAACACCCGCGAGCGCCTCGCCAAGGGCACCCCCCACCAGGAGGGCCGCGACTACCTCGGCACCGCCGAGCTGCTGCGCGACCTCACCCTCATCCAGACCTCGCTGCGCGAGCACCGCGGCGGCCTCTTCGCCGACGGCCGCATGGACCGGGTCATCCGCACCCTCTCCGCCTTCGGCCTCCAGCTCGCCACCATGGACGTCCGCGAGCACGCCGAAGCCCACCACCACGCCCTCGGCCAGCTGTTCGACCGGCTCGGCGAGGAGTCCTGGCGGTACGCCGACATGCCGCGCGACTACCGGCAGAAGCTGCTCGCCAAGGAGCTCCGCTCCCGCCGCCCGCTCGCCCCCACCCCCGCGCCGCTCGACGCCGCCGGCGAGAAGACCCTCGGCGTCTTCCACACCATCAAGGAAGCCTTCGAGCGCTTCGGCCCCGAGGTCATCGAGTCGTACATCATCTCGATGTGCCAGGGCGCCGACGACGTCTTCGCCGCCACCGTCCTCGCCCGCGAGGCCGGCCTGATCGACCTGCACGCCGGCTGGGCCAAGATCGGCATCGTGCCGCTCCTGGAGACCACCGACGAGCTCAAGGCCGCCGACGTCATCCTCAACGACATGCTGGCCGACCCCTCCTACCGGCGCCTCGTCTCGCTCCGCGGCGACGTGCAGGAGGTCATGCTCGGCTACTCCGACTCCTCCAAGTTCGGCGGCATCACCACCTCCCAGTGGGAGATCCACCGCGCCCAGCGCAGGCTCCGCGACGTCGCCCACCGCTACGGGGTCCGGCTGCGCCTCTTCCACGGCCGCGGCGGCACCGTGGGCCGCGGCGGCGGCCCCTCGCACGACGCGATCCTCGCCCAGCCCTGGGGCACCCTGGAGGGCGAGATCAAGGTGACCGAGCAGGGCGAGGTCATCTCCGACAAGTACCTCATCCCGTCCCTCGCCCGCGAGAACCTCGAACTGACCGTCGCGGCCACCCTGCAGGCCTCCGCCCTGCACACCGCGCCCCGCCAGTCGGACGAGGCCCTCGCCCGCTGGGACGCGGCCATGGACACCGTCTCGGACGCCGCCCACACCGCGTACCGCAAGCTCGTCGAGGACCCGGACCTGCCGACGTACTTCCTGGCCTCCACCCCCGTCGACCAGCTCGCCGACCTGCACCTGGGCTCCCGCCCCTCCCGCCGCCCCGGCTCGGGCGTCTCGCTCGACGGACTGCGCGCCATCCCGTGGGTCTTCGGCTGGACCCAGTCCCGGCAGATCGTCCCCGGCTGGTACGGCGTCGGCTCCGGCCTGAAGGCGCTGCGTGAAGCGGGCATGGAAGGCGCCGCCGTCCTCGGCGAGATGTACGAGCGGTGGCACTTCTTCCGCAACTTCCTCTCCAACGTGGAGATGACGCTCGCGAAGACCGACCTGCGGATCGCCCGCCACTACGTCGACACCCTCGTCCCCGACGAGCTCAAGCACGTCTTCGACACCATCGAGGCCGAGCACGCCCTCACCGTCTCCGAGGTCCTCAAGATCACCGGCGGGGAGAAGCTCCTCGACTCCCACCCGGTCCTCCAGCAGACCTTCGCCATCCGCGACGCCTACCTGGACCCGATCTCCTACCTCCAGGTCTCCCTGCTCGCCCGCCAGCGGGCCGCCGCCGAGCGCGGCGAGGACCCGGACCCGCTCCTCGCGCGGGCCCTGCTCCTCACCGTGAACGGTGTCGCCGCCGGCCTGCGCAACACCGGCTGACACCCGCCCGTACCACGCGACGGTGCCCCCACGGGAGATCCCGTGGGGGCACCGTCATGACGGGGTACGTCAGTGCTGCTGGGCCTTGCGGCGACGGCTCACCAGGAACGCGCCGGCACCCGCGAGGGCGACGGCGACGGCGGCGAGGACGCCGACCGGGGCGCTGGAGCCGGTCTCGGCGAGGTCACCCTCGGCCGAGCCGCCCGTGGAGGACGAACCCGACGCGCTCGGCGCCGGCTGACCCGCGCTCTCCGAGGACGTCGAGGTCGGCGAGACGCTCTCGCCCGGGGTACCCGTGGTCGGGCCGCCGGTGGTCGGGGTCCCGGACGGGGCGGTGCTCTCGGACGGGGTGCCCGAGGGGGTGCCGGTGGTGGGCGTGCCCGTGGTGGGCACGTCCGTGGTCGGCGTGCCGGTCGGCGTCCCGGTGGTCGGGGTGTCCGTCGGCGTCGGCGCGGTGGTGGTGGGCGTGCCGGTCGGCGTGGGCTTGGCGCTCGCGGGGCAGGTGTGCGAGAGGTTGAAGAAGTTCTTCTTCAGCTCGCCGTTGATCTCCGCCGTGGCCGAGATCAGCTCGGCGCCCGGCTCGGAGGCCACGTAGGCGTGCTTGTCGCTCGGCGGGCCGAAGACCGTGACGGTCTGGACGCCGCCCGGCTTGAACTCGACCGTCAGCTTGGTGAAGACGGCGCTGTCGCCCTTGCCGCTGCCCGGCAGCACGAAGTGCCAGCCGTCCTTGTCGGACGGAACGGGCGGGCAGTCGCCCTTCTCGTACTCGCCGGCCGAGATCGGCAGCTGCTCCTGCTGGTTGAACTCGGGGTTCGGGCGCTCGGAGGCGGAGGCGGCCGGGGCCAGGACCAGGGAGCCCGCCATGGCCGCGACAAGCGCGCCGGCGGAAATCAGGGATCGTCGCATGTGCAGTCGTCCATCTGGGATGAGGGATGCCGTGGGAGGTGGCGGGGGCAGCCTATCCGTCGCCTTACGTCACCCTTAACCCAGAGGTTCATAACGATCGCACAGGACCCGCCGGAATCAACGGCTATGCGTCACAACGCGAAGAACGCCGCCACCAGCAGCACACCACCCGCACCCGCCAGCGACCACGCCACCCGCGACATCCGCAGCCCGCCCGCGACCAC
>NZ_JAPSIW010000782.1 GCF_031178505.1 Streptomyces sp.
GCCACGCCAAGGGCCGCAATGTCGCCGTTCACGCACACGTCCGCGACGGCGAACGCAACGCCCACCGCCTGACCACCGTCTGGCTCCCCGAGTACGACGTGCGGGCCACCACCGCGCCGGCCCTTGAAGAGCAGAAATTGCTCCAGGGCCTGGAGCTGGGTATGGACGAACTGGCCGCACTCGCCGTGCCCGACCGTCGTACCCAACTCAGCGCCGCCCTGGCTCCGCTGGCCGACGGGTACGGCACCTGGCTGGAACAGCAGCGCAGGGCCGCCCGCTCGCTCCCCGACGACCTGCGCGAATCGGCCGAGGTAGCGATCGAGCAGGCGCTCGAGGTCTGCGACCGCATCACGCTGGGCATCGACCGGCTCGTCGCCGACGACACGGCCCTCACGGCCTTCCGGTTCGCCAACCGGGCCATGGCGCTGCAGCGGCGCAACACCGCCGTCGCCGCCGCCCGCGCCGGTCGTGAGAACGACCCGCATTCCTACCGGGAAGCCCGGGAAGAGGTCCACGCGAAGGGCAAGGCCGGGGCCAGCTGGCGTCCGTTCCAGCTCGCCTTCGTCCTGCTCAACATCGCCTCCCTCACCCAGCCCGGCCACCCGCACCGCGGCACCGGCCGTCAGGCACTGGTCGACCTGCTGTTCTTCCCGACCGGTGGTGGCAAAACCGAAGCGTACCTGGGCCTTGCCGCCTACACCTTCGCGCTCAGACGCCTGCAGGGGACGATCGGCTCGGGAACCGAGGCCCGCAGCGGTGAGGCCGGGGTGGGCGTGCTCATGCGCTACACCCTGCGGTTGCTGACCGCCCAACAGTTCCAGCGCGCGGCGGCTTTGGTGAGCGCCTGTGAGGTGCTGCGCCGCGAGGAGTGCACGCGGGACCGGCGCTGGGGCTCCACCCCGTTCCGCATCGGACTCTGGGTGGGCACCTCCGTCTCGCCGAACTGGTTCGAGGAGGCGAAGGAGCAGATCGCGGAGGCCAAGGAAAGCGCCAGCGACAAGCACGCCCGCGTCCTACAGGTTCTCACCTGCCCCTGGTGCGGCAGTGGACTGACCGCCCGCTCGAACATGGAGTACGACGAAGGGCGCCGGCGGATCCTGCTGTACTGCCCGCGCGGGGAGGGGGAGGACCGCTGCCCCTTCTCCCGTCGCGAAGCGCCCGGCGAGGGCATCCCCGTCCTCACGGTCGACGAGGAGATCTACCGGCTTGCGCCCTCGATGCTGATCGCCACGGTCGACAAGTTCGCTCAGCTCCCGTGGAACGGCTACGCGGGCCTGCTGTTCGGCAGGGTCACCGAGCTGTGCCCCCGCCACGGCTACCGCCATGACGACCTGGACGCCAAGACCGGCTGCGGGGGACGGCACAACGCCAGAGGCGACCTGCCCGGTGTCACCGCCCAGCCCGTCACCCGCCTGCGGCCCCCGGACCTGATCATCCAGGACGAGCTGCACCTGATCTCCGGAGCGCTCGGCACCACCGTGGGCCTCTTCGAAGCCGCCGTCGACCAGTTGTGCACGTGGAGTTTCACCGACGCCCACGGACGGCGCCAGGAAACCGGCCCCAAGATCGTCGCGTCCACCGCGACCACCAAGCGGGCCGCCGACCAGGTGCGCGGTGTCTTCGGCCGCGAGGTCGCCGTCTTCCCACCTCAGGTGCTGGACGTCAGCGACACCTTCTTCTCCCGGCAGGTGGACCTCAGCCGGGAGAACCCCGGCCGCCGCTACCTGGGCGTGTGCGCGCACGGCACACGGCTGAAGGCCGCGGAGATCCGTGTCGCGGAGATCCTCCTGCTCGCGGGACAGCAGCTCTTCGACGACTACGGCAGGCCCGCGGACCCGTACATGACACTCGTGGGCTACTTCAACGCCACCCGCGAACTCGCCGGTATGCGACGCTACATGGACGACGACATCACCACCCGAGTTCGGGCCAACGGCAGCCGCAAGGGCCAGGACACCCTCTCGGACCGCATCGTGAGCAAGGCGGGGATGCTCAGCATCCAGGAGCTGACCTCGCGCATCTCCTCAACGGACATCGGCGCCGCTCTGAAGCGGCTGGAGATCGAGTTCGACCCCGAGCGCGACACCTCGGTACGACGGCGAGCTTTCCTGCGCGAGTACGGGGCCGCGGTGAAGGAGAAGCGCGAACCCCGCGCCTCCATGACGCCGACCGTCCGGCAGGCCGTGGACGTCGTCCTCGCCACCTCCATGCTGCAGGTCGGTGTCGATGTCTCTCGCTTCGGCCTGATGCTGGTCGTCGGCCAGCCCAAGAACACCGCCGAGTACATCCAGGCGTCCTCCCGGGTCGGTCGTGACGCCAGGCGTCCAGGCCTTGTGGTGACCCTCTACAACTGGTCGCGCCCCCGCGACCTCGCGCACTACGAGGACTTCGAGCACTATCACGCGACGTTCTACCGCCAGGTGGAGGCCCTCTCCGTCACCCCGTACACCCGCCGCGCGCTCGACCGGGGCGTCGCGGCCACCTATGTCGCCGCGCTGCGGCACGCGACGTACGAGACTTCCCGCAACCTCGACGCCCACCGTGTCGACCTCGACGGCCCGCTCGCGCAGGACGTCGAACGGCGATTGCTGGAAAGGGCGGAACGAGTGGGAGGTGACCGGCCCCGCCAGTACCTCAGTGAACGCCTGGACCGGCTGAAGGACGAATGGCGCCGAAAGCGGGACGAGAGCACATCGACACTCGGTTACCGCAAGGAGAAGCACAGGACGACCGTCGTGAACGGACTGCTCAGGCGGGCGGACGGATCCCGGTGGACCGAGCTCACCGTCGGCATGTCGATGCGTGAGACGGAGAACGAGATCAATCTGCTCCTGCCCGGCGGCGGAGTGTTCCTGGAGGAGTCCTCGGGCGGCGGTCCCGACTGGAACTTCGGCACGCCCGCGACCGACTCCGACCCCGACCCCGACACGGCGGCCACCGTGGACAGCGACGAGTACGGGCCCGTTGCGGCCGACACGGTCAGGAAGGCACAGCGATGAGCACCCAGGGCAGCAACCGCAGGGTCGGTGCCGTACGGCCGAGCCACCTCATGTTCACCGCCGGTGTCGGTGCCCTTGTCGACCTGCCGAACTTCTCGGTGCTCATCCGGGGCATCGACTCCTGGAGCCACTCCGGTGTCACCGACTTCGACATCGATGAGCCCCGCCTCC
>NZ_JAPSIW010000783.1 GCF_031178505.1 Streptomyces sp.
CGTCGCTCATCCGCACGCCGTCGACCTCGGCGGCGCAGAGCGTGGAGAGCAGGTCGTCGCCGAGGCGGTCGCGCCGCTCCCGGATGATCGGCAGCATGTACTCGGCGAACTCCGCCCGGGTCCGCTCCCCGGCCGCGGCCACCTCCGGGTCGCCGGACAGGTTGCCGAGGAAGGCGATGACGGCCGTGTACCAGTGGTGGAACCGCTCGTGGTCGGCCTTGTCCAGGCCGAGCATGTCGGCGATCACGTTGACCGGGAAACGCGTGGCGTAGTCGCTGACCAGGTCGGCGGAGCCGGTGTGCCGGAAGGCGTCGATCAGCTCGCGGGAGTTGCGCTCGATGACGGGCAGGAACTTGTCCTGGAGGTCGGAGCCGCGGAAGGCCGGCGCGACCAGGGCCCGGCGCACGGCGTGCTCCCGGCCGCTGAGCTGGAGGATGGTCCTGCCGTGCACCGGTTCGAGCTGCCAGTCGTAGTTCTCGGTGGTGAACTGGCCGGCCTTGTCCTTGAAGACGCGCTCGACGTCCTCGTAGCGGGAGACGATGTAGCTCTGCGTGGCCTCGTGCCACAGGAGGGGCGCGCTCTCCCGCATCACGCGGTAGGTGGGGTACGGGTCTGCGGCGAACTCGGGCGAGAGGATGTCGGGTACCTGCTGAGCCGTGGACATGGGGCTCCCTGAGGGCGGTGACGGGCGTACGCCCCAAGGTTATTGATCATCCCCCGGACACGACAGAGGGTCTTGGACAACTGTTCGGTAAGAAGCGCGCGTTGGCCGAAAAAAGTCGTCCGGCACCGGCTGCCTCGGTCCGGTGGCGGACGCCCGTGGTCATCCCCTGGCGAAGGCGGTCAGCTGCTCCGGGGTTCCGTTGAACCGGTCGTGGTCACCGACGATCGGCCCGGTCGAGGTGTACTGCCACATGGTGTACCGGGACCAGCCGGCCGGGAGGGTCCCGGGCGTGGCGGCGTACCGGGCGATCCACAGCGGATTGCTGGAGCCGAACCCGACGGCGTCGCCGGTGCACTGCTTCCACCAGCTGGTGGAGGTGTAGATCACCGCGTCCCGGCCGGTCCGGGCCCGGTACCGGTCGACGAAGTCACGGATCCAGGCCACCATCTGCCCGGGCGTCCTGCCGTAGCAGGAGGAACCGTACGGGTTCCACTCGATGTCCAGCACGCCCGGCAGCGTCCGGCCGCCCGCCGCCCAGGCCCCGCCGTGGTCGACGAACCAGTCCGCCTGCGCGGCGCCGCTGGAGGTGTCCGGCGTCCCGAAGTGGTAGGCGCCGCGGACCATGCCGACGTCGTACGAGCCGTTGTACTGCTGCCCGTACTTGGGGTTGACGTAGGACGTGCCCTCGGTGGCCTTCACATAGGCCCACCTGACCCCGCTGTCCCACAGGGACCGCCAGGCGACGTCCCCCTGGTGGCTGGAGACGTCCACGCCCTCCGTCTGGGCGGCGCGGGTGCCGGCGGGGCTCGCCTCCACGCCCTCGTGGGCCAGCACTCCCATGCCCATGAAGGCGGAGCCGCGGACCGGGGTGTCATCGGCCGCCGACGGTACGGCGGCCGGCGGGAACAAAATCGACAGTGCGGCGAGCAGGCTGCCCGACGCGAGCAGGCGGAAGCGGCCGTCCGCCACGGCTATGGGTCTGCGCATGCCTCCCATCGGACCGTCCGCGCCGCCCGGCCGCATCCCGCGCGCGTCCGGACGGCTGTCCCGGGAGACCCGGCGGGTGTCAGCGCGTCACTTCGGCGTCCACGTCGCCGGCCGCCCTGAACTCCACGGCGACCACCCCGTCCACGTGCCCGCACAGCTCCTCCAGCGCGGAGGCCGGCACGTGCTCGGGGAGGTGCCCGGTGAGCACGACGTGTCCGTGCGTCACGTCCACCTGGAGGGCCGAGGGCGCCAGTCCGAGCGTCTGCACCAGGGCCTCCTCGATGATCTCGGTGCGGATCTCCCGGTCCTCACGAAGGAAGACCCGCAGCAGGTCACTGCGGCTGACCACGCCGATCAGCCGCTCCTGCGCGTCCACCACCAGCAGGCGTTTGATGCCGTGACGGGCCATCACCCGGGCGGCGTCCACGACGCTCCAGTCCTTCCGTGCGCAGACCGCCGGCGAGGTCATCAGCCCCGCCGCGTCCGTGGCCGACGCCTTGGCGCTGCCGGGCGGCGCGGCGTCGCCGCCCCAGATCTTCTGCAGGAGGTCCGCCTCCGACACCACCCCCACGGGACGGTCGTCCGCGTCCACGACGGGCACGGCGGTGATGTCGTACTCCTGCAGCAGGTGGGCGATCTCCTTGAACGGCGTGCCGCGCTGGACGCGGACGACGGCGTCGCTCATGAGGTCGCACACCCTCTGATGGTTCATTCGAGAATTCCCTCTCCGTTGCCGGCCCCCTGCGGCGGCCTCCGGCCTTCCGGAGGGGAGAACGTCCGGCGGCGCCCCGGGGTGCCCCGTGTCACGCGGAAGGGCCATTCGGCCCCCGGGCGGGCGGACGGGCGTACGGCGGGCAGGCCGGGCGGGGGACCGGTCCGGCTCCACGACCCGCGCGCTCCGCGCGGACAGCGGCCGGTACGGGCCGGGCGGATCGGCCGTCTCGTTCCCGGCGCCGGGAGCGCCAGGCGGGCTCGGTGACGGCCGGCGCACCGGAGCAGCGGCCGCCGCGGACCGCCTTCCGGGGCACGCCGCCGGCGCGGTCCGCCGGCGGGGCGAGCAGCCGCGCGGCACGGGCCCGCGGTCCGCTTCCCCCGCCCGTTCCCGTACGGCCGCCGCGGCGACGTCCTCACCGGCGTCCGTCCCGCCGTCGGGCAGTGCCCGGACCGCTGGTCGGCCGGCGGGCCGGTGACGATGGCGCCGGTCCCGGTGCGGCGTGTACGACGGGCTGCTCCCGATCGGCGCGGACGCGGGGAGCGGGGGCGGGGTCGCGCAGGACGACGGAACGCGGGACCGTCCGCGTCACGGCGCTCCACGCGCCGCCGGCCGACCGGCCGGCGCACCGGCGCACCGGCCTCCTCCTTCTCCTCTCCTCGTGGAGGGGAGGGGAGGGGAGGGGAGGGCGGGCCCGCAGGTACTCCGAGGCGAGGGTGCCTACCGGGGCCCGGACGAGGTACCCGGTGAGCCCGCTCGCACAAGAGGTGGTCGTATGCCGGTGAACGTGAACCCGCTCGACG
>NZ_JAPSIW010000784.1 GCF_031178505.1 Streptomyces sp.
CACGGCCCGCCGCGCCCGGGACGCGGCGGCCGAACGCGCCGCCCGGGACCGGGTGCACATGGCGAAGGTCGCGCTCGGGGAGCGCGGCACGCCCTGGTGGGACCAGCGGGAGGCCGAGCGCCGCGCCCGCTGGGAGGAGGGACTGGCGGCACTCGACGGGCGCGCCGCCGGGAGAGACTCCGGCGGGGCCTGAACCTGGCGGCCGGACCGCGCGCCGGCGACGGCCCCGAGGACGGGACCGTCCGGGCCGGGCCGCGACCGCGAGTGATCGGAGGCGGGCGTGATCGGGGGCGGGCCGACTGCTCCCGCCCGGTTCAGACGTACGTGACCGTCACCCGTTCGAATCCGAGCGCGCGCAGCAGCCCCTGGAGCATCGCGGTCGTGTTCCGCTCGGCGCGGGCCGTCAGGTCGGACTCCTTGGCCGCCTCGCCGATCTTCCGGGCGGCGAGGACGTTGACGGAGCGCTCGCTCGCGGGATTGTCGGAGAAGAGATCACCGAGCCGGTCGAGCAGACCCCGCTCCTTCGAGACCGCGTAGGAGCGCTCCGGGTCCAGGGCGGGCGTCGCGAGACGGGCGCGCGGGAGGCGCAGGGTGGCCGTGGTGCGCTTCGCGTCGACGGTGACGGCATCCTCCCCGATCCCGCCGAGTTCCACGTAGGCGCTGACGCCACCGGTCGCGACGTACAGGGTCCGGGTGCCGCGGATCGCGTCCGGGAGGAAGCGGGCGTCGCGTTCGAGGTCGACCACCACCTGGTAGGTGCCGGCGGCTCCTTCGTACCGGTGCATGTCCTGGACGGACTTGAGGACGGCCGGCCCGGAGCGGTCCTTGATCTCCGTCCCGAACACGTCCAGCCCCGGCAGGCGCAGTACCTGCCCCACGAGCATCAGGGCGAGGGCCAGGGCGAGCAGGACGAGGGCGGCGACGGGCCATCTCCGGCCGGACCGGGCCCGCCGCCCGGGGCGCAGGGAACTGTTCTCGGTGTCTTCTCCCATGTCCGTCTGCTGCCCGCCGATCCGCACGGCATGTCCAACTCCGGCCTCGACGCGCCAAGTTGTGGCCACGGCGTCCGCTGAGGACCGTGAGGCGGCTTCACCGCCCCACCGCATACCGCCACCGGTCACGGGTACGCGCGCCCCGAGACAGGCGGTCCCACACCGGGGGGAGCAGGCACATGACCGAGTGGAGAAGACCCTTCAAGAGCCGGCGGCGTGACCGGGGGACACCGGAGGCGCGTCAGTGGTCCAGCGGGCCGGCGGCCTTCGAGAAGGACGGTGAACCGGCACCGGAGGCGCGCCCCGTGGACGCCGATGCGGCACGGCCGGAGCCGGTCGTCGAGGAACCCCGTCCGCGCGGTCCGGGAAGGGTCGTCCGGTTGCTCGTCGCCCTGCTCGCGCTCGCGGGCATGGTGGCGTTCGCCCTCGTGCTCGCCAAGCTCACCCTGGTGGAGTCGCCCGCGTCGGAACGTCTCACCCACACGAATCTGACGCCCGGCCGGTCGATCGAGGCCTACCTCCAGCGGCCGGCCTTCGTGGACACGGTGAAGCAGCTCGGCGGCAACCTGGCCCTCGGCTTCCCCTTCGGCCTGCTCCTGCCGTTGCTGTCCCGCAGGACCCGCGGTTTCCTGCGCGTGGCCCTCGTCACCGCCGGCACCATGCTGCTCGTCGAACTCACCCAGGGCGCCCTCATCACGGGACGCGCCTTCGACATCGACGACGTCCTGCTCAACACGGCGGGTGCGCTGCTCGGCTACCTGCTCATCGGGCGGCGCCTCGGCCGCGCCGTCCACCCGCGGACCCGCCGCCCCTGGTGGCGCCGGCCCGCGCCCAAAGCCGCGTCCGGGCCCGCCGCGCGCGAGAGGGGATGACGCGCCGGCGCGCCCTCCCCTCCGCCGTCGTTCCGCGCCGGCCTCAGCGATCGCCCGCCAGGTCGAGATCACGCCGGGAGGTCCCGCCGGGGTCCTCCGCCGGATTCGGGCGGCGCCACAGGTGGGCGACCGGACGGGAGATCCCGCGCCACCAGGCATCCGAAGGCAGCTTCCCCCCAGGCTCGAACGGCTCACCGGGACGCGGGAACGCCACCGCCTGACCGGCTTCCTCGGCCGCGTCCTTGGTCCACTCCCCCGGCTCCGCCCAGGCGTGCGGGGCGAGGTTGAACGTGGCCCAGTGGATGGGCAGCAGGACCCCGGCCGGCTCGCCGCCCTGGAGGTCGAGGTGGGCGCGTAGCCCTTCGGCGGGGGTCATGTGGATGTCCGACCAGAATTCCGAGTAGGCCCCGATCTGGATCATCGTGGCGTCGAAGGGCCCGTGGTCGGCCCCGATGTCCCGGAAACCGGTGAAGTAGCCGGTGTCGCCGCTGTGGAAGATCCGGTGGCGGGGCCCGCGCACCACCCAGGAGGCCCAGAGCGTGTGCTGCCGGTTGCGTATGCCCCGGCCGCAGAAATGGCGGGCCGGGGTCGCCGTCAGACGCAGGTCACCGATGTCCGCCGACTCGTTCCAGTCGAGCTCCCGCAGCCGGGAGGCGGGCACGCCCCACCGCTCCAGGTGCGCGCCGACGCCGAGCGGCACGGCGAAGACCGTGCCGGTCCCGGCGAGCGCCTTGATGGTCGGCAGGTCGAGGTGGTCGTAGTGGTCGTGCGAGATCACGACCACGTCGACCGGTCCGAGCGCGGCGAGCGGGGCGGGCACCGGGTGGAGCCGCCGGGGGCCGGCGAAGGGGAAGGGCGAGCAGCGCTCGCCCCAGACGGGGTCGAAGAGCACCCGGTGGCCGTCGATCTCCGCCAGGATGCTGGAGTGCCCGGTCCAGGTGAGCCGCAGGCCGGTGGCCGGCGGCCGGGCGAGGTCGGCCACGGTGGTCGGATGCACCGGGATCGCGCCGAGCGGGGCGCGCCGCGAGCGGCCGTCCTTCTCGAAGTAGACGCGTGCGAAGGCGACGGTGGAGCCGGTGGGCCCGCGCCGGGCCGGCTCGGGGTTGCGGAAGGCGCCGTCCGCGAAGTTCGGCGAGCGGTGGATGCGGGCGAGGCGCTCCCCCGAGGGGTCCGCGCCGAAGGACTCGGGGCGCAGTGCGCGCAGCTGGGCCCGGAGCGAACGGTCGGAGCCGGTAGCGGTCACAGGACCTCCTGATCTCTGGGGGTCGTTCCATTATGGGCGGGCCCCGAGG
>NZ_JAPSIW010000122.1 GCF_031178505.1 Streptomyces sp.
CCCCCGGCACCGTTCGTGCCGGGGGCGCCCCTGAGCACTCCCCCACGCCTGTCCGCCGCGGCACCGGACGGGATCACCGGCCAGGCGGATCCCCGTCCCACACCGCCCTCGCGCGACGCGGAGTGAGGCACCGGACGGCGCGCCGCTGCTCTGGCACGCCCCCGCGACGACACCATCATCGTCACTTACTGTCATGCCATGTCACCCTCTGCCTACGGCGGGGGAAGCTGATCAAGGAGACGCAGATGGAGTCGGCGGGAGACAGCACCTCTCCTCACGTCCACGCACAACGCCCGGGGGCGGACACCGCGCTGCCGGCAGCAGGGGTGGCTGCCGCGACGGCGCTGGCCGTGGCGGGTGTGCTCTACAACAGCTGGGTGCTGGAGGCCGTCCTGCCCACGGGCCTCGACCCACGGCACGCCTACGTCAGCGAGCTCTACGCGACGGGCCAGCCGTTCCGGCGGATCTTCGGCACGGCCGAAGTCATCTGCGCCGTGCTGCTGGGCTGGGGGGCCTGGCGATCTCGGGCCGGGTGGGCGAGTTCGAGGACGGAGGCCGGCGGCTGGTGGGCGCTGGTGGGTTTCGCGGTCTGGTCGCTGGCGGACGTGGCGGTGCCGATGGGGTGCGCTCCGTCGGCAGAGGACGGCTGCCGGGCCGTTCACCCCTGGCACACGGTGACCAGCGCCCTGGTCCACTTGTGTCTGTTCGCGTCCATGGCGCTGCTCGTCACCGCCGCCAGGAGGGGGCGTCGAGGGCTGGAACCGGTGGGGCGGTGGGGCCCGTGGCTGCTGGGGGGCGCCCTGGTGAGCGCGCTGGGGACCGTCGGGGCGCTGCTCGGTCTGGCCGGCTGGCACGGGGTGGCTCAGCGCGTGCATCTCCTGCTGGTCGGCCTGTGGTTCCTGCTGCTGGCCGGGGCGGTGGCACGGGACGGACACCGGTGGGTGTCGCGAACCGGGACGCCGTCCGGCTGATGGGGAGTGTTCTGGGCGGACTCGCCGCCGCGTCGGCGGCCACCGTCTGTTTCGGCATGGCCTCGGCCGTCCAGGCGCGTGCGGCGCGGGCCGAACAGCATGACGCTCACGGTGGTGGTCTGGGACTGGCGGCCAGGCTGATGAGGTCGGGGCCGTTCCTCATCGGAACGGCGCTGGACATGGGCGGTTTCGCGTTCAGTGTGATCGCCCTGCGCAGTCTGCCGCTGTTCGTCGTGCAGTCGGTCACCAACGCCAGCCTCGCGGTGACGGCCGTGGCCGCGGTCCGGCTGCTCAAGGTGCCCCTGCACGTCCGGGACGGTGCCGCGGTCGCCGTCGTGGTCGCCGGCCTCGTTCTCCTCGCCCTGGGATCGGGCCCGCAGGGTGCCACCTCCGCCGGCACGGCCTTCGACCTGATGCTGCTGGGCGTTCCGGTGGCCGCGCTCGCTCTCACCTCTCTCGCCACACGTCTGCGCGGCGGGAGAGCGGCTGTCGTCCTCGGGGCCCTTTCCGGTGTGGGATTCGGTGTCACCAGCCTGGCGGTGCGGGTGATGGACACCTCCAGCACGGCCGCCGTCCTCACCGACCCGGCGACTTACGCCGTGGTCCTGGGCGGACTGGGCGGGTACCTCAGCTACGTGCTGGCCCTGCGTCACGGGACGGTGTCCACGGCCACGGCCTCCGGCACGCTGGTGGAGGTGTGTGTTCCCGGGCTGGTCGGAATCCTGCTGCTGCACGATCAGACCCGGCCCGGATACGGCTGGCTGGCCCTGGCCGGTTTCCTCGTCGCGACCGCCGGAACCATCGCCCTGTCGCGTTTCGGCGAGGGTCACGCCTGAACCGCCGGCGGCCGGGTGCGGGTGCCCGGGGTGCCGGTCCCGGCCGCCCGGCTCGTGCCGCGGAGGCACGAGGCCACGGGGCGCCTCGGGCGGGGGCCGGCGCTCCGGACGCCCGGAGGGCGCCGTACCGGTCGTGAGCGCCGGCCTCCGGGGGCTGCCCGCCGGACACGGCGCGTACGGAATGCGCCCGCGGTTCCCCGTTCACCGCCGAACGGGTGTCGGACGCCGAGGCCGGGGCATCGGGGGTGTATGGATGCGAAGTCAGTGGCCCTGCGGGGCCGGGGTCAGGCACGGCGTGCGGCCGACAGCACGGCGATGGCCGTCGCGGCCCGAGCGGGTTTCACCGCCCGCGGGCTGATCTACGTACTCGTCGGGGTGATCGCCCTGCAGATCGCCTTCGGGAACGGTGACGGCAGCGGGCGTCAGGCCGACCGCGGTGGCGCTCTGAGCGAGCTGGCCGGCCGGCCTTTCGGTGCGGCGCTGCTGTGGGGCGTCGGTGTCGCGTTCGCCGGCATGGCGGTGTGGCGCCTGTCCGAGGCGCTGTTCGGCGGGGCGGGTGAGAACGGCACCAAGGCGTCCAAGCGGGCGGCGGCAGCGGCCCGCTTCGTCTTCTACGCCTTCGTGTCCGTCACCGTGCTGGCCTACGCGGTCGGGAACACCGGCAGTGGCAGCGGGTCCTCCGACCGGCGCACCGACGACATCACCGCCCGGGTGCTGACGTGGCCGGGCGGACAGTGGATCGTCGGTGCCGTCGGTGTGGCGGTGGTGGGTGCCGGACTGTGGATCTCGCTGCGGGCCCTGATGAGGAAGTTCCGTAAGCACCTGCGGACCGAGGCCATGTCGCCCCGGGCCCGCAAGGTCACCGACTTCCTCGGGATGGTGGGCGGCGCGGCCCGGGGCGTCGTCTTCGCCGCCGCGGGTGTGTTCGCGCTCGTCGCGGCCGTCCGGCATCAGCCCGGACAGGCCAAGGGCCTGGACGACACGCTGCGTTCGTTCGCGGACACGCCGGCCGGGCCCTGGCTGCTCACCCTGATCGCGCTCGGTCTCGTCGCGTTCGGCGCCTTCTCGTGGTGCAACGCGCGCTGGCGCAAGGTCTGAACCCTTCCCCGCGTTCGGCGGCGGGCGCGGCCCCCGGCCGAAGGACCTGACCGGCTGCCCGCCCGCCGCGCCCGGGTGAATATTCTCCGCAGGTGGCCTCGCTCGGGATCGGGGAGGAGTCCGGCGGCCCGCCTCCCGTCCCTCTTCCCAGAACCCTGCCCCTTGACAGCACGGCGCTCGTTGTGGCTGGTCAGGGCGGTGAACGAGGCTTTTTGACCCTCCGTCATAGTGGGCGCCATGGACTATGACGTGGTGGTGGCCGGCGGCGGCCCGGTCGGACTGATGCTGGCCTGCGAGCTCCGGCTCGGCGGCGCGCGGGTGGCCGTTCTGGAGCGCCTCACCGAGGTGGACCCGACGATCAAGGGCGGGGCGATCACCCTGCCCACCGCCGAGGCTCTCTACCGCCGGGGCATGCTGCCCGCGCTGGCCGAGGCGCAGCGGCAGGCGATGGACCGCTTCCGGACGTTCATGCGGGAGCGGAACGGCGGGGACGACGGCGGGGCTGTCGGCCAAGGGCTCGGCTACGTCGGGCATTTCGCCGGGATCATGCTCCGTGCCGACCTGGTCGACCGTACGGAGCCGGGCCTCGGTGACGCGGGTCCCGCCGCCGGGATCACTCTCGTGACGCAGCAGGAGATCGAGCGACTGCTCGGCGAGCGGGCGGCCGAGCTCGGCGTCGACGTACGCCGGGGAGTGGAGCTGACCGGCTTCGACGAGGACGAGGAAGCCGTCACCGTGCGGACCGGCCACGGGGACGCCCTACGCGCCGCCTGGCTCGTCGGCTGCGACGGCGGCCGCAGCGCGGTCCGCAAGCTCGCGGGCTTCGCCTTCCCCGGTACGGACCCCGAGATCACCTGCCATCAGGCGGTCGTGGACATGACCGGCGCCGAGGACCTGGAGGTCGGGTGGACCGCCACGGGGACCGGGGTGTACGCCTACGGGCCGATGCCGGGCCGCATCGTCACCGTGGAGTTCGGCGGCCCACCGGCCGACCGGAACGCGCCGGTCACCGCCGGGGACCTCCAGGAGCGGCTGCGCCGCGTGTCCGGTGCGCACGTCACGGTCACCGCGGTGCGCACCGCGACCCGCTTCACCGACCACGCCCGCCAGGCCACCGAGTACCGCAGGGGCCGGGTGCTGCTGGCGGGCGACGCGGCGCACGTGCACTCCGCGTTCGGGAGCCAGGGGCTGAGCCTCGGGATCGGGGACGCGATGAACCTCGGCTGGAAGCTCGCCGCGGTGATCGGCGGCCGGGCGCCGGAAGCGCTGCTGGACACGTACACCTCCGAACGGCACCCGGTCGGCGCCGGGGTTTTGGACTGGACCCGGTCGCAGGTCGCGGCCATGCGCCCGGACCCGCGGTCCCGCGCCCTGCGGGAGATCGTCGGCGACCTGGCGGGGACGGTCGCGGGCACCACGTACCTCACCGCGCGGCTCAACGGGGCCGGAGTGCGGTACGGACTGCCGGGGGCGCACCCGCTGACCGGCCGCAGCGCCCCGGACCTCGAACTCACCGGCGGCACCCGCCTCGCGGACCACCTCCACGCCGGGCGGGCGCTTCTGCTCGACCTCACCGACGACCCGGAGCTCCGGGCCCTCGCCGCGGGGTACGCCGGCCGCGTCGACACGCTGACGACCGGCTGTACGTCCCACCCGGAGCTGGCGGCGGTCCTCGTCCGCCCGGACGGCTTCACGGCCTGGGCGGCCGACGCGGGGGCGCGGACGCCGGCATCGGCAGGCGGGCCGGCGGAGGCGCTGGAGGAGTGGTTCGGAGCGCCGCAGGGCGCGGTGGCAACGGGCTGATCCGCCGCTCCGGTCACCGGCGACGGCGCCCGGAGTGCGGGTGGCCCACCGCACCGCCGTCACCCCGCGGGTGCGACGGTTTCGGCCGCTGTCCCCCGTTCGTGCGGCGCCGCCGGTGCCGGCACGTACGGGACCCCGGGCGCGTCGCGCGGTTTCGGCCCGCCGCCCCGGGGCCCCGGGGCGCCGGCGACGGGCGGGGCGCGTCAGGTCTGTTCGGCACCTGCCCGGCGTACACCGGGCAGGTGCACCACGAGGAGGGTGAAGGCGGCCAGCGCGACGTTGCGGGCCGCGGCGTCCAAACCGTTCCAGTCGGAGGACTGCCACATGGCGAACCACTCGCCGCCGATCGCGATGAATCCCGCCCCGAAGAGCAGCAGCACCATCACCAGGCCCACCGTGCTCGCCGCGCGGGCGCGGTCGTACGTGCCGCGGCGCAGGCCCTGGCCCCAAAGCCAGGTGGCGGCGAGGAGGACCACCGCGGCCAGTGTCTCCCAGACGATGACGGCGATGTAGGCGGCGTTCTGGAGGGCGGGGGATTCGACCGCCCGCCACATCAGGTCGGGGTCCTTGAACGTGGTGTCCATGCTCAGGACGTGCTGGACGAACTGCTGGTTGGTACCGAAGTCCGTGATGTTCCCGAAGGCGACCAGGGCCATGTAGAGCGCGACGGTCGCGGTCAGCGCGGCCGCCGCGACGGGCGGCGCGCCCAGCCGGAGGAGCCGGTTCTGCGGGGTGCTCGGGGCGGTCGCCGGGGGGCGGGTGCCGTAGTTCGTGCCGGTCGGCCGGTGATCCTGTGCCATGGATGTGTCCTTCCTCGGTCCCGCGGGGGTGGGGCCGCGGGTCGTACCGTCCCCTTCCCCACTCGGGCGGCCTTCCAGCCGTCGAAGGGTCCCTTCCGACGGAGGAACACGGGCACCGGAACCGCCCGCGGGTCGCCGCCCCGGCCGGCCCCCGGCAGCACCTGCCGGGGGCCCTGAGTCACGTTCGGTCCGCTCCTGACCGGAACGGGGCGGGTGACGGCACGGCTCAGGAGACGGTGAGGACGATCTTGCCGGTGGTGCGGTCGGTCTCGCCGAGCGCGTGGGCCCGGGCCGCTTCCGCGAGCGGGAAGACCGCCTCGACATGGGCGCGCAGGGAGCCGGCGGCGACCAGGCCGGCGATGGCGTTCATGCCGGTGTGGTCGGCCTCGACGAGGAGGGTTTCGACACGGACCCCTCGGGCGGCGGCCTTCGCGGCCTCCTCGGGGTCGGTGCCCGGCAGGATCGACACGAGGATGCCGCCCGGCCGCAGCACGTCGAGCGAGCGGGCGCGGGTGTCTCCGGAGAGGGGATCGAGCACCACGTCGATGTCCTGGACGGCGTCGCGGAAGTCGGTGGTGCGGTAGTCGACGACGTCGTCGGCGCCGAGGGAGCGGACGAAGTCGTGCTTGGGGGCGCTGGCGGTGCCGATGACGTACGCGCCACGGGCCTTGGCGATCTGGACGGCGAGGTGGCCGACTCCGCCGGCGGCGGCGTGGATCAGGACGCGCTGCCCGGCTCGTACCCCGGCGGTGTCGACGAGTGCCTGGTACGCGGTCAGGGCGGCGAGCGGCAGGGCGCCGGCCTGGACGTGGTCGATGCCGGCCGGCTTGTGCGCGAAGGCGCGGGCGGGGCCCGTCACGTACTCGGCGTGGGAGCCGACACCGTGCGGGTAGGGCAGCATGCCGAAGACCTCGTCGCCCGGCTTGAACAGGGTGACGCCGAAGCCGACGGCCTCGACGACGCCGGACACGTCCCAGCCGAGGACGAGCGGCAGGCGGTTGAGGAAGAGACCGGCGGCGCGGTGCTTCCAGTCGGTCGGGTTCACACCGGCGGCGCGAACGGCGACGA
Source organism: Streptomyces sp. (assembly GCF_031178505.1). Lineage (GTDB taxonomy): Bacteria > Actinomycetota > Actinomycetes > Streptomycetales > Streptomycetaceae > Streptomyces > Streptomyces gulbargensis. The sequence goes on from NZ_JAPSIW010000122.1 coordinate 6,577, forward strand.
GGATCTGGCTCGGGCCGGGGGTGGGCCTCGGCACGAGGACCTCCTGCAGCACGTCGGGGGTGCCGTGGGTGTCCTGGCTGATGGCGCGCATGGTGGCGTGGTTCGTCATGCGTCACAGCCTCGCCGGAGCCCCCGGGGGCGTACCATGGCATGAATGCCAACTTCCAACGGGATCGTGCCATGACAGTCCATCGTGTCGTCGTCCTCGCCCTGGACGGGGTCTACCCCTTCGAACTCGGCATCCCGAGCCGGGTGTTCGGGGCTCTTCCGGACCGCTACGAGGTGCTGACCTGCTCCGTCGACGGTGAGCCCGTCGTCACCAACTCAGACTTCTCGATCACGGTGGAGCACGGCCCCGGGGTGCTCGCGACGGCGGACACGGTGCTGCTGCCGCCCTTCGACGTGTCCCGCCTGTCGCGCGAGCTGCCGGCTCGGGTGAGTGACGCGCTCGCCTCCGTGCGCCCCGGGGCCCGGATCGTGTCGATCTGTACGGGTGCCTTCGTGCTGGCGGCCGCGGGGCTGCTCGACGGCCGGCCCGCCACCACCCACTGGGCCGTCGCCGACGTCTTCCGGTCCTGGTACCCGGAGGTGGCGCTGGACCCCGAGGTGTTGTTCGTGGACGACGGAGACGTGCTGACCTCGGCCGGCGCCGCCTCCGGTGTCGACGTCTGTCTGCATCTCGTGCGGCGGGACCACGGCACCGCCGTCGCCAATCACGTGGCCAGGGCCTGCGTCGTGCCGCCGTGGCGGGAGGGCGGCCAGGCCCAGTACATCGAGTACCCGCTGCCCCCGGACCCGGCCAGCAGCACATCGGCCACCCGCCAATGGGCACTGGAGAACCTGCGCGAGCCCCTGACGCTCGCGGACCTCGCCGGCCACGCCCGCATGAGTCTGCGGACCTTCGCGCGCCGGTTCAACGAGGAGGTGGGCACGAGTCCCGGCCGCTGGCTGATCCAGCAGCGCGTCGCCCGGGCCCGGCATCTGCTGGAGACCACCGATCTCGCCGTGGACGACATCGCGGGACGGGTCGGCTTCGCCACCGGGACCTCGCTGCGCGAACACCTGCACGCCGCGATCGGCGTCTCGCCGATCGCGTACCGGCGTACCTTCCGTGGCGCCGCCCCGGCGAGCTGAGCCCCCTGAGGGACGGCACCGCGTCCGGCTCGCGCGGCCGCCGGAATGGGGCGGCCGCCCGGTACTCCCGCCCTCCTGACCTGGGAGAACGGGGGTCCGACCGGTTGTCGGACCGCGTCCGCCGGGCCCGAGGGGCCCGGGCCGGGCGGGACGGTCAGCGTGCGATGGTCCACCGCTGGCCCGCGGAGCCGTCGCAGGTCCACACGCCGAGCTTCTTGTAGTCCTCGTGGTAGGTCAGGCAGTCCTGATCGCTGATCCTGATCTGGTGGGCGCCGCCCCCGAGGGGGATGACCTGCCACTTCTGGGTCGAGCTCCCCTTCCAGGTGTTGATCTGGGCGTAGTAGGTGCTGGTGTTCTCGGTGAGGACCGGGCCGTGGCCGTTGGCGATCTCGTAGCGCCCGTCGCCCGCGTCCTTGAACGTCCACGTACCGCTCGTGGTACCCAGTTTGCCCGCGACCACGGACGAGCCGGAGGAGGTGTTCGTCGCGACGGCCCCGAGGTTGTTGACGGTCCTCAACTGCACGGGGACGCCGACCGGCGGGCGTTCGGCTTCGGTGACGGGTGCCTCAGGTCCGCTGAAGGAACGGAGGACCGGGCGGGCCGGTACGCCAGGGGTGGGGAGGGTGTCGCCCGGGCCGGGCGTCTCGCCCTTGGGGACGCCGGGGACCGCGGGGGGCATCGTGGACCGGAAGTCGATGGTGGAGCCGTTGCGGTCCCACAGGCCGTAGAAGCCCCAGTTGATCCAGCCGCCGTCCCCGTGGTTGGTGAAGCTGCCGCCGCCGGAGAAGATCCAGATGCGGTAGGTCTGGTCCTCCCGCGAGGTCTCGTCGTGGTAGTCGACATCCCCCTGGAACGCCACGTCCTGAAGACTTTCCGTGTAGTGGTTGACGAACCACGGGTCCCCGAAGGCGTTCTTGCCCTTGATGTCGAAGATCATGATGTTGTAGTTGCCGCCGGTGTGGTTCGTCAGCATCTCGAGCAGACCCTTGACGAAGTTCTCCCGGGCGGTCTTCTTCGTCTCGGCGCTCTCCTTGGCCGCCAGGATGCACCACGTCAGCGTGCCGGTCCCGAACGAACCCGGAGCGACCGTGTCCGCCGCGTTGCAGTTGTCCGCGGCACCGTCCGCCTGAGCGGTCTGTGCCGGCCCCGCGACCAGCAGCGCGCTCACGCACGCGGTGGCCGCGACAACGGTGGCCTTGTACTTCTTCACTTGCGGACTCCTCGGGGCAGGACGCGAAAGATCGACGGTCCCCACCCTGGGCCCCGCCCCTAACGTCCCGCTGATGATCCACTCACGCCCCGGGTCAGGCGGTCGCCGGACGAGAGGCGCGCCGCTCGTCGCGGCGACGCGCGAAGGCCGGGTGTCACGGGTACGTGTCCAGGCTCTGGCCGATGCGGTGTGCCGCTTCGGCATGCCCGAACAGCCCCGGCAGGCCTCCGGTGTGGAGCAGGACCGTACGCTCGCCCGGCCGGATGTCCCCGTCGCGGACCGCCGCCAGCAGTCCGGCCGCGGCGCGCCCGGTGTAGACCGGGTCGAGGATGACGCCCTCCGTGCGTGCGACGCCGGTGAGGGCGTCGAGGACGGGTTCGTGCAGGATGCCGTAGGCCTCGCCCACCTGGTCGCCGCGCACGCGCAGCCGGCCCGCCGTCAGGTGGCCGCCGGTGAGTTCCGACGCGAAGGCGGCGGCCACGGACGCGGGGTCGGGCAGCGCGCCCACGTCGACGCCGAGGACCCGGTCGACGCCCAGGGCGGCGATCAGACCGGCCATCGTGCCACCCGAACCCAGAGCGGTCACGACGTGCCGGACACCGGGCTGCTGGGCGAGGATCTCCTCACCCGCCGCGCGGTATCCGCGGGCCCCCAGCACGCCGGAACCGCCGAACGGCACCAGATACGGCACGGCGCCGCCTTCGCGCAGTTCGGCGCAGGTCCTCTCGGCCTGCCCGGCCAGCTCCGCGGGTGCGGCGTCCCCGGCCCACACGACACGGGCGCCGAGTACGGCGTCCAGGAGGAGGTTGCCGCCGGGCCGGTCGGGGCGGACGGCACCGGGGACCACCACCACCACGTCCAGGCCGGCCCGGGCGCCCGCGGCGGCGGTGAGCCGCGCGTGGTTGCTCTGCGGGCCGCCCGTCGTGACCAGGGTGTCGGCACCGCACCGCAGAGCGTCGGCGACCAGCCACTCCAGTTTGCGGACCTTGTTGCCACCGCCGCCGAGCCCGGTCAGGTCGTCCCGCTTGATCCACAGGTCGTCCGGGGCCAGACCGATCGCCCGGGCCAGCCGGGGCGCCGCCTCCATCGGCGTGGGCCACGCCGACAACGTCACCTTCTCCACCACGAACCCTTCTCTCCGCGTCACAGCGGCGCGCCGTACGGAACCGGCGCGCCGGGCGCTCACCGTCTCACACGGCCCGAAGGGCGAGGGTGTGGTGCGAAGGCACGGGATCGGGCGCGGATCTCATGGTTCTCGCCAGGGGCCGCCGCCGGACGGGTCCCGGTACGTCCACGCCGTCCATGCGTGGTGGGGAGGACCGGCGCGCCGAGGGCCTCGACCCCGTCACGCCCCGCGGGACCACCGGAGAACTCGCCCTCACCGCCGGGCGCCGCCGGCGTCCGGCTCCGCGCCGCGTACCCCCTCGCGTGCGATGGGAGACGCGTTCCGGCACGGTGTCGCCGGGCCCTGGCTCCGAGGCCGGTGCCCGGGCGCGACGCCGGGCGTCCCGCCCGCTCCGCCAGCGTCGCCCCGGACGCGCGCCTCACGGACGTCGTTTCCCGGAATTCCTTCGGGGCAGCAGCGCCCGTGTGCCGTACAGCCGAAAGGGATCCGACGTGACCGAGCAGACACCCGACGCCCTCCAGCGCGGCATCCCCCGGTGGCACGGAGGTTCGGAGCGGGGGGAACAGGGGGTGCGCGCCGGTCTCTTCACCCGCTCCTTCGGCCCGCGGCCCGGGGCGGGCGGCACGGCCGTGGTCCTGGTGCACGGGCTCGGCCTCTCGGGCCGGTACTTCGTTCCCCTGGCCCGCCGGCTGGCCGCGAACGGGGCCACCGTGCTCGTACCCGACCTGCCCGGCAACGCGTGGTCGAGGGCCGCCGCGCGCCGGATGCCCGACGTCGAGCAGGCCGCCGACGCCCTGGCCCGCTGGCACCGGCGCCTCTCCCCCGGCCCGAGCCTGCTGGTGGCGAACTCGGTCGGCTGCCAGGTGGCCGCGGCCCTCGCCGTCCGCCATCCGCGGCTGGTCCGGCGGCTCGTCCTGCTCGGCCCGGCTCTCGAACCGCGCGTGTCCGCCCCCCGCCACTGCGGCCGGCTCCTCGCGGACGCACCCCGGGAACCGCTCTCCCTGCTCGCGACCGCCGTCGCGGACTACCTGCTCACCGGCCCCCTCCGCTTCGCCGCGTCCCTGCGTCACGCCCTGCGGGACGCGGCCGGGGCATTCGAGGGGCACTTGGCCCGGGTCGACGTGCCGACGCTCGTCGTCCGCGGCGCCGGTGACACCATCGCCTCCCACGCCTGGATCCGGCGCGTGGCCCGGCTGCTCCCCGACGGGCGCGCCGCCGACGTCCCGGGCGCCGCGCACGCGGCGCACTACAGCGCGCCGGAGACCGTGGCCCGGCTGATCGAGGAATTCGTGGCCGAAGAAGCGCGAGAGGCCGCAGTGGCAGAGGAGACAGGAGAGACCGCATGACCCCGTCGCACACCCCACGGACGACCGGCCGACCGCCGTCGACGCGCACGGAACACCGGTCGCCGTGGCTGCGCCTCCTCCCGGGCATCTCCTCCGAGCGGCGCGGCTTCGTCCTGGCCTGGTGGGGCTTCGCCCTCACCTTCGGCGGAATGCGCCTGCTCACCTGGCTGATCCACATCGACGTGGCCGGCATCGGCGACGTACAGGCCGGTGGAGTGCACATCCACCACTACGTGTGGGGGATCCTGCTGCTCGCCGGGGTGGGAGCGGCGGGCCTCGTGGAACGCTCGGCACGCGCGCGTGCCTGGATGGGGCTCGCCTACGGCGTCGGTTCGGCCCTGATCCTCGACGAGGCGGCGCTGCTGATCAGCCTGGAGGACGTCTACTGGGACACCGAGGGCTGGGTGAGCATCGCCCTGGCCCTGGCGGTGATCGCCGTGCTGGGAGGGGTGCTCGCGGCGACGCGGGGGCGGCGGGCCCCGGGGAGGGGTCGGGGCGGCGGCTGAAACGGTCCGGCGGTGCCTCCTGCCGGGGACGCCGGCCGCCGGACAGGGGAACGTCATGCGGCCCGCACCCTGCCCGGTACGAGCCGCACGACCGGTTCGGCGGGTCCGCGGAACGGGGGATGCCGCGGACCCGCCGGTGAGGGCGGTCCCATGCGCTCCGGTTCCGTGTGCCCCCGAACCGGGCGGGTATGCGCGCCTCTTGCCCCGCTGTCCGCCCGCGCGGCCCCGCGCCGTCCCGGCCTCAGGCGCGCGCGAGATCCCCTGCGGCCCGGGGCTCCGGCCGGCGGGGCGTGAAGCGCACGACACCGGGTACCGGAACGCGTACAAAAGAGGTCCCAGGACCACGAAACGCAAGGAAGAGGGATCCCATGTCGCAGCACCGCGCCACCGAGGGGAACGCCGACCACCCGCGGACCGCCGCCGAGGAGGTCCTGAAGGAGTTCGAGGAGGCCGAGACGGACGT
>NZ_JAPSIW010000785.1 GCF_031178505.1 Streptomyces sp.
GGGCGACCTGCGTGACGGAGGTGATCGCCGGGGTGGAGCACTGCTGGCCCGCGATGGCGCCGATCAGCAGCGGCTTCTCGATCTTCAGGAGCTTGCGGCCGACGATCAGCGAGACGGTGGCCGGGACCAGGACCATGGCGATCCCGGCGAACGGCAGGAGCGCGCCGTACTGCTTGAGCAGCGGCCAGGCCTGCGGGCCCGACACCAGTCCCGTGCAGGCGATGAAGATCGCGAGGCCCATGTCCTTCAGGGTCGTCGCGGCCTGGGGCGGGAAGGCGCCGAAGGTCTGGGTGCGGGAGCGGAACCAGCCGAAGAGGAGGCCGGAGACGAGACAGCCGCCGCCGGTGCCGAGCGACATCGGGACGTCACCGAAGCGGACCACGACCTGGCCGAGGAGCGAGCCGCAGGCGATGCCGAGGCCGAGGTAGATGAAGTCGGTGGCGTCGTTCCTGACGGTCGCCCCGATCTTCGTCGCCAACTTGCCGAGTCCCGAGCGGGAGCCGACCAGGGTGAGGACGTCGCCGCGGTGCAGGACCGTCTCGGGGGTGGCCGGCAGGTTCTGGTCACCGCGCAGGACGTCCGTCACGTACACGCCCCCGGAGGCGAACTCCGGGTGCTCCCGGGTGAGGGTGTCGATCGAGGTGCCGGCCACGGCCTTGTCGGTCAGGGAGACCTGGGTGGTGGCGAGCGGGGTGTCGAGACCGGGGACGGCCGGGGTCTCCGGTCCGATGATCCGGCCCGCCTCGATGATGTGGGAGCGCCGGCCGACGGTCAGCACGAGGTCGGACAGGGTCAGCGTGAAACCGGGCGGGGGAGGGGTGAGGACCTTGCTGCCCCGCTTGACCGCCTCCACGGTGACCCGGCCACCCAGCCGGTGCTCCAGATCGGTGACGGTCGTCCCGTCCGCCAGGGTGACGAGGAACGTACGGCCGACCAGGCCCGGCAGCGCCTCGCGCTCACCGGTCTCGAGCCCCCCGCCGGACCCGCGCATCTTCTCCCACAGCTCCCGGGAGGCGTCACGGAGGCTGATCCGCATCAGCATCGGCATGACCTGGCTGGTGTAGATCACGATGGTGATGAGGCCGAACAGGTAGCAGACGGTGTACGCGGTGGCCACATGGCCCTGGTACTGGGTGATCTGCTGCTGCGTCAGGTCGGAGAGCTTGCCGATCGCCTCCGTGGCCGTACCGACGACCGCCGACTCGGTGGCGGCTCCGGCGAGGATGCCGGAGGCGGTGCCGACGTCCAGGTCGAAGGCTCTGGCGAGGCCGAGCGCGATGCCGACGACGCAGACCACCTCGATGAGGCAGAGGGCGAAGAACCGCAGGCTCCCGCGGTTGAGGTGGGCGAAGAACTGCGGGCCGGCCATGTAGCCGAGCGCGAAGATGAACAGCGCGAAGAAGATCGTCTTCACGTCGTCGGAGACGGTGACCTTCGTCCAGGCGCCGAGCAGCAGGGCGACGATCAGGGTGCCGCAGATGCCGCCGAGCGTGAGCGGGCCGACCCGGAGCTTGCCGACCAGGTATCCGGCGGCGAGGCAGAGGAAGAGGGCGAGTTCGGGGTGGTCGCGCAGGACTCCCATGCGGCCTCACTCCGGCCGGGGGAGCGCACCCACGAAGGGGGCGTACGGGGAGATCTCGGGCATAAGGGGAAAGCTAACAGCGGGTGCGGGGAAGTGGATCATCACCTCGCCCATCCGGGTGAGGCGGTGCCGGACCCGCCGGAAGAAAGACACCCCCTAGCCCTTCACCGCGCCCCGCATCACCCCGCCCACGATCTGCCGCCCGAACACCGCCAGGACCACCAGCAGCGGCAGGGTCCCCAGAAGTGCCCCCGCCATCACCACCGACTGGTCCGGCACGTGCCCCCGTCCGAGGCCCGTCAGCGCCACCTGGACCGTCGGGTTCCCGGTCTGCGTCAGGACCAGGACCGGCCAGAAGAAGTCGTTCCACGCCGCCACGAAGGACAGCATCCCGAGGACCGCCGCCGCCGGACGCGCCGCCGGCAGCACCAGATGCCACAGCACCCGGACCGTCCCCGCCCCGTCCACCCGCGCCGCCTCCAGGAGTTCGCCCGGCAGCGCCCGCCGCAGGTGCTGGCGCATGAAGAACACCCCGAAGGCGGAGACCAGCGCCGGCAGGATCACCGCCTGGAGCCCGTCGGTCCAGCGCAGCCGCGCCACGAGCAGATAGAGCGGTACGACGCCGAGCTGCGGCGGGATCAGCATCGTCGCCCCGACCAGGAACAGCAGCGCGCCCCGGAAGCGGAAGCGCAGGTGCGCGAAGGCGAAGCCCGCCAGGGTCGAGAACAGCACCGTGCCGGCCGCGACCGTCCCGGCGACCACGGCGGTGTTGACGATCGCCTCACCGAGCCCGCCCTCGGTCCAGGCGATCCCCAGGTTCCGCGGCAGGTTCCGCCCGAACCACAGCGGCGGCGGCGCGGCGGCCAGCCGCGTGCTGCTCCGGGAGGCGGCCACCGCCGTCCACAGCAGCGGGAAGAGGGAGACGGCGGTGAGGACCGCGAGCAGCGCGTACGTGACGGGCCCGGCCCGCTCCGGCCGGCTCACCGCGCCGCCCCCCGCCGCCGCCCGGCCCACCGGACGGCCCCGAAGAGGACCACCAGGAGCAGCAGCATGGCCCAGGCGATGGCCGCCGCCCGCCCGAGGTGCAGGTTCACCCAGCCCTGCTCGTACAGATAGAGCCCCAGTGTCTGGTACTGCCGGTCGGCCCCACCGGAGGCGCCCGCCCCGCTGTTGAACAGCAGCGGCTCGCCGAACAGCTGGGTCGCGCCGATCGTCGAGACGAGCACCGTGAAGAGGAGCGCGGGCCGCAGCCCGGGCAGCGTCACGTGCGCGAACTGCCGCCACCGCGAGGCCCCGTCCAGCGCAGCCGCCTCGTACAGCTCGCGCGGGACGGTCTGCATCGCCGCCAGGTAGATGAGCGCGTTGTAGCCGGTCCACCGCCAGACGACGATCGACGCCACCGCGAACTTCGCGGCCCACGGCCCGTTCTGCCAGTCGACCGGCCCGGCACCGGCCAGGCCGAGGAGCCAGTTCACCATCCCCTGGTCCCGCCCGAAGAGGAGCGCGAAGACCAGCGTCGCCGCGGCCACCGAGGTGGCGTAGGGGGCGAGCGCCACGACCCGGA
>NZ_JAPSIW010000123.1 GCF_031178505.1 Streptomyces sp.
CGGTCGGCGGGCCGCCGGCGACCCGGCCGGGTGAGGACAGGATATCCGCAGACCATGCCTTATGAGAGCGCTCTCAGAAGCCTGGTCCGGAGCGGGCCCTCCCCGCGCCCGCCACGGGCCGCCTTCCCGCCGCCTCCCACCGGCCTGCAGAATGCGGCATGTGACCGATGACGACGACCCGTACCTGTGGCTGGAAGACGTGCTGGGCGAGGAAGCCCTCGCGTGGGTGGCCGAGCGCAACGCGGAGACCGAGGCCGAGCTCGCCGCCGACCCCGGCTTCCCGTCCCTGAAGGAGCGCCTCCGCGACGTCCTCGACGCCTCGGACCGCATCCCCTACACGGCCCGCAGGGGCGCGTACCTCTACAACTTCTGGCGGGACGCCCGTCACGTACGCGGGGTGTGGCGGCGCACCACGCCGGAGCAGTACCGCAAGGACGACCCCGAGTGGGAGGTCCTCCTCGACGTGGACGCGCTCGCCGCCGCCGAGGACGAGAAGTGGGTCTGGGCCGGCGCGCGGGTCCGCCGCCCCGACCTCGACCGGGCCCTGGTCATGCTGTCGCGCGACGGGGGCGACGCCGTCGTGGTGCGCGAGTTCGACCTCACCACCCGTGCCTTCGTCGAGGACGGCTTCCACGTCCCCGAGGCCAAGACGCGGATCGGCTGGATCGACGCCGACACCGTCCTCCTCGGCACCGACCACGGACCGGGCTCGCTCACCGACGCCGGCTATCCCCGGACGGTCCGCCGGTGGCGGCGCGGCACCCCCCTGGAGGAGGCCGAGACCGTCTTCGAGGCCGAGGTCTCGGACGTCTCCGCCTGGGGCCGGTACGACGCCACGCCCGGGTACGAGCGCGCGTTCGTCGGCCGTTCCCTCGACTTCTACCGCAGCGAGACCTACCTGCTGCGCGAGGACTCCACCCTCGTCCGCATCGACGTCCCCGAGGACGCCGAGGCGTACGCCCACCGGGACCACCTCGTCGTCACCCTGAAGTCCCCGTGGCTCGGGCAGCCCGCGGGCGCGCTCCTCGCCTTCGGCTTCGACGCCTTCCTCGCGGGGGACCGCACGCCCCGGGTCCTGTTCACGCCGGACGAGCGGACCGCGCTCGCCGGCCAGGTGTGGACCCGGCACCACCTCGTCCTGGAGGTGATGCGGGACGTCAGCACCCACATCGAGGTCCTCACCCCCGTCCCCGGAGGCGAGTGGACCCGCGAACCCCTCGCGGACGTACCGCCCTTCTCCGCCGCCGGCGTGGTGGACACCGACCCGGACGTCTCCGACGAGTACGTCCTCGACGTGTCCGGCTTCCTCCAGCCGTCCACCCTGTACCACGGGCACATCGGCGGCGGTTCGGAGATCCTCAAGCAGGCCCCCGCCCGTTTCGACACGACGGGCCTCTCCGTCCGCCAGCACTTCGCGCGCTCCGCCGACGGCACGCGCGTGCCGTACTTCGTGATCGGCCCCGATCCCGCCGCCACCGGGCCCGGCCCCACCCTCCTGTACGGCTACGGCGGCTTCGAGGTCTCCCTCACCCCCTCCTACGGGGCGGTCACCGGCCGGGCCTGGCTGGAGCGGGGCGGCACCTACGTCATCGCCAACATCCGGGGCGGCGGCGAGTACGGACCGGCCTGGCACCAGGCCGCGCTCCGCGCCGAACGGCCACGCGCCTTCGAGGACTTCGCGGCCGTCGCCGCCGACCTCGTCGCCCGCGGCATCACCACCCCGGCCATGCTCGGCGCCCTGGGCGGCAGCAACGGCGGCCTGCTCATGGGCGCGATGCTCACGCGCTACCCCGAGCTGTTCGGCGCGATCGTCGCCCAGGTGCCGCTCCTCGACATGCTGCGGTTCCACAAGCTCCTCGCCGGAGCCTCCTGGACCGCCGAGTACGGGGACCCCGACGTGGCCGCCGACCGTCCGCACCTGCGGGACCTCTCCCCGTACCACCAGCTGTCGGCGGACCGGAGCTGCCCGCCGGTGCTCCTGATGACGTCCACCCGCGACGACCGGGTGCACCCCGGACACGCCCGCAAGGCGGCGGCCCGGCTCCGCGCCCTCGGCCACCCGGTGCTGTTCCACGAGAACACGGGCGGCGGGCACGCGGGAGCGAGCGACAACGAACAGGCCGCCCACAACCGGGCTCTGGTCCACACCTTCCTGTGGCGCCACTTGGCGCCGGCCGGCGAAGCCGGGGTGTAGGGACGGAACCGGTCCCGGGGCGCGAGGGGCCGGAGGGCGCAAGGGGTCCCCGGTTCCGGGGGCCCCTTCCGCCGTGGCGGCCGTCAGCTCCGCGGCGCCGCGGCCGCGTTCCGCCAGACGGTCAGGTCGAGCGTCAGGTACTTGCTGGGGGAGTCCTTCGAGGAGAAACCCCTGATCGTGACCAGGCCCATGTGGCCCGAGCCGGTGGTGACACAGATCTGGCGCCCCTGGGAGAGGCTCTTGACGTAGACGTCCTGCGCGAAGCGGGTCTCCGCGCGGCACGTCGCGAGCGAGCCCTTCTGCCCCGGGTCGAGGAGCACCAGATGGCCGCCGTTGCCCTCCGCGTCGAGGTAGTCGCCGGTGTCGTACGAGAGCTCGTACCCGCCGTCCTCGCCGTCCTCCGGCCGGACGACCTCGTCGCCGAGGTTCAGGTGGTAGCCGGCCGGCAGGTCGATGTCCTTGAACTCGACGGCCTTCGGCGCGACGGCGGCCGGGGCGGCGGAGGCCGTCGCAGCCGGCGTGGCGCCGGTCGCCGGGCCGGTGGAGCCGCCCCGCGAGGCGCCGCCGCCGCGCCCGTCCTGCTGCGCGCCGCCGTCCGCGCCGGTCCGCTGCCCCTGGTCCTTCAGCAGGACGTACGCGGTCACGCCGCCCGCGACGCCGAAGGCGAGGGCGGCGACGAGGGCCACGAGCAGACCGCGCCGCGCCTGCCCCGCCGCGGGCCGGAGGCCGGTGCCGGGGGGCGGGAAGCCGTGGGGGTACGGGCCGGGGGACGAAGGTCCGCCCGGACCCCGGTGCTGCGTGGGGGCGTACGCGAAGGCGGCGGACGGACCGGTCCCCGGCGGCGGCGTGGCCGGGCGCCCCGGCGCGCCGGTGGGCGGCCCGAACCCGGTACCCGGTGCGCCGGCCGTCGCGACGGGCACCCCCCGCCCGGCGGTCGGAGCCGGCGGCGCGGGAGGCGCGGTGGGGCCGGCCGGGGCGGTGGGGGAGTAGGCGGGTGCGGTGGGCACCGTGCCGGGGGCGGTCGGCGGTACGGAGGGCGGGGGCGGGGCCTGGACGGGAGCCGGGGCCGCCACCCGGGCGGTGATGTCGGCGGAGACCGGGGCCGGCAGCCAGTCCTCGGGGCGCCGCAGCACCGTCGCCTCGTTGGCGGCCTGGCACAGCCGGATCACCTCCTGCACGGACGGCCTGGCCTCCGGGTCCTTCGCCAGGCAGCGCGTCACCAGCTCCGTCAGCCGCTCCGGCAGCCCGCTCAGGTCGGGCTGCTCGTGCACGATGCGGTACAGCACCCCGTGCGAGGTGCCCTCGCCGAAGGCGGGCACCCCCATCGCCGCGTACGCCGCGACCTGTCCGAGCGCGAAGACGTCCGTCGCCGGGGTCACCCGCCTCCCCGCCGCCTGCTCGGGCGCCATGAAGGACGGCGTCCCGATGGTGACGCCGCTGCCCGTGAGCGAGGTCGCGTCGGCCGCGTGGGCGATGCCGAAGTCGATGACCCGCGGCCCGTCGGCGGCGAGCAGCACGTTGGACGGCTTGAGGTCGCGGTGCACGATCCCCGCTCCGTGGATGACGTGCAGGGCCTCGGCCATGCCGGCGACCAGCAGCAGCACCGTCTCCACCGGCAGCGGGCCGTGCGCGACGACCGCGTCGGCCAGTGAGGGGCCCGGCACGTAGGCGGTGGCGAGCCACGGGCGGGTCCCGTCCGGATCGGCGTCGATGACGGGGGCGGTGCAGAGCCCCTGGACCCGCTGCGCGGACCGCACCTCCTGGGCGAACCGGCGGCGGAACTCGGCGTCCTCACCGAACTCCGGCCGGATCACCTTGATCGCCACGGCCCGTCCGCCGGGCGTGTACGACAGGTACACCTTGCCCATGCCGCCCGCGCCCAGGCGGGCGGCGAGCCGGTACCCGGCGACGGTGGTGGGGTCGTCCGCCGCGAGCGGCTGAAAGATCTCGCCCGCTCCGGCCCGCCCCGACTGCTGCCCACTCATGTACTCATGTCTCCCCGTGCGGACCTCTGTTGCCGGACGGCACCCTACCCCCGCACCCGTCCGGCGCGTTCCCCGCCGTCCGACCGGGCTCCGCCCGCCTCCTGAACGACCGTCAGCCGTATCCGTCCCCCGTGGTCCGGTGCCGCCCCCGGCAGGGGACCCCGCGCCCGCCCCCCCCGTGCGGCTCGGGGGGCGGGGGAGGGGGGCGGCGGACCGGTCCCGCCTCCCGGAACGCCCCGGCCCGCCGGTTCTCCGTGAGCCGTGTCTCACCGGCCCCCGCACCCTTGCTATGCAACTCGTTGCATAGCAAGATCGGGGCCATGGCGCTCGAACACGCGATCCTCGTGTCCCTGCTCGAGAAGCCGGGCTCCGGCTACGAGCTGGCCCGGCGCTTCGAGCGGTCCATCGGATACTTCTGGACCGCCACCCACCAGCAGATCTACCGCGTCCTCAAGCGCATGGAGAGCGACGGCTGGATCGACGTGCGCGACATCCCGCAGCAGGGCAGGCCGGACAAGAAGGAGTACTCCGTCGCCGGCCCCGGACGGGAGGCGCTCGCCGCCTGGCTGCACGCGCCCATCGAGCCCGAGAGCGTCCGGCACGACCTCGCCGTCAAGATCCGCGGCGCCGCCTTCGACGACCCGGCCGCCCTGATCCGCGAGGTCGAGCGGCACCGGCAGGCGCACACCGACCGGCTCGCCCACTACCTCTCCGGAGAGGTCCGCGACTTCACCGGCCCCGAGGCCCGGGCGGCGGCGGACCCCGACGGCCCCCCCGATCCCGAGCGGGAGCTCCAGCACGTCGTCCTGCGCGGTGGCATCGCCTACGAACGCATGATGATCGCCTGGCTGGACGACGTCCTCACCACCCTCGCCCGCTTCGGCGCCCCCGGCAGCTGACCGGCGGGCCACCGGCCGGGCCCCCCGTCCTCCCTCCTCACCTTCCATCCGTCACCTCCAGCCGAAAGGCGGCGCCATGACCGACCCGCTGCTGTTCAACCCGCGCACCTACGACCCCGCGCACTTCGACCCGGAGACCCGCAGGCTGCTGCGCGCCACCGTCGACTGGTTCGAGTCGCGCGGCAAGCGGCGGATCATCGAGGACTACCGGACCCGCGCGTGGCTCGGCGACTTCCTCGCCTTCGCCGCGGAGGAAGGGCTGTTCGCGACCTTCCTCACCCCCTCCTCCGCCGCCGGCGAGGACGGGGCCGACAAGCGCTGGGACACCGCCCGCATCGCCGCTCTCAACGAGATCCTCGGCTTCTACGGGCTCGACTACTGGTACGCCTGGCAGGTCACCATCCTCGGCCTCGGCCCGGTCTGGCAGAGCGACAACGCCGCCGCCCGCGCCCGCGCCGCGGAACTCCTCTCCCAGGGCGAGGTGTTCGCCTTCGGTCTCTCCGAGAAGACCCACGGCGCCGACATCTACTCCACCGACATGCTCCTGGAGCCCGACGGCCGGGGCGGCTTCCGCGCCACCGGCTCCAAGTACTACATCGGCAACGGAAACGCCGCCGGCCTCGTCTCCGTCTTCGGCCGCCGCACCGACGTCGAGGGCCCCGACGGCTACGTCTTCTTCGCCGCCGACAGCCGTCACCCCGCCTACCACCTCGTGAAGAACGTCGTGGACTCCTCCAAGTACGTCAGCGAGTTCCGCCTGGAGGACTATCCCGTCGCCGCCGAGGACGTCCTGCACACCGGCCGCGCCGCCTTCGACGCCGCCCTCAACACGGTCAACGTCGGCAAGTTCAACCTGTGCACCGCCTCGATCGGCATCTGCGAGCACGCGATGTACGAGGCCGTCACCCACGCGCAGAACCGCATCCTGTACGGCCGTCCCGTCACCGCCTTCCCGCACGTGCGGCGCGAACTCACCGACGCCTACGTCCGCCTCGTCGGCATGAAGCTGTTCAGCGACCGTGCCGTCGACTACTTCCGCACCGCGGGACCGGACGACCGCCGCTACCTCCTCTTCAACCCGATGACGAAGATGAAGGTCACCACCGAGGGCGAGAAGGTCATCGACCTCATGTGGGACGTCATCGCGGCCAAGGGCTTCGAGAAGGACAACTACTTCGCGCAGGCGGCCGTCGAGATCCGCGGCCTGCCCAAGCTGGAGGGCACGGTCCACGTCAACCTGGCGCTGATCCTCAAGTTCATGCGCAACCACCTGCTCGACCCGGTCGCCTACGAGCCCGTCCCCACCCGGCTCGACGCCGCCGACGACACCTTCCTCTTCCGCCAGGGACCGGCCCGCGGCCTCGGCTCGGTGCGCTTCCACGACTGGCGCCCGGCCTTCGACGCGTACGCCCACCTGCCCAACGTGGCGCGCTTCCGCGAGCAGGCCGACGCCCTCTGCGCGTTCGTCGCCACCGCCGCCCCGGACGAGGAGCAGAGCCGCGACCTCGACCTCCTCCTCGCCGTCGGCCAGCTGTTCGCGCTCGTCGTCCACGGCCAGCTGGTCCTGGAGCAGGCCGCCCTGACCGGACCCGACACCGACGTCCTGGACGAGCTGTTCGCCGTGCTCGTACGGGACTTCTCCGCGCACGCCGTCGAGCTGCACGGCAAGGACTCCGCCACCGCGCAGCAGCAGGAGTGGGCCCTCGGCGCCGTCCGGCGCCCGGTCGTCGACGAGGCCCGCTCGGGCCGTGTCTGGGAGCGCGTCGAAGCCCTCTCCGGTGCCTACGAGATGAAGCCGTAACGGGTCACCCCGCAAGGGTCGGCCGCCGGGGCCGGCCGGGACGTCCACCGTCCCGGCCGGCCCCGGCGCGTACGCCTCCACGCCAACCTTCGCGAAAAGAAGGGCGAGTGCCTCGGAGAAGTGGGGGTACGCGAGGCGACACAGGCCAACGTTCGGCTAGGAACAGGAGGTTGTCCCCGTGCGGACCGAGGTGGCGAAGGCGACGACGACGGACACCGAGCGCGAGACGACCGGCGGCCTGCCCGTGGTCGACGCTCCGCACGAGGTCGCACCGCGCGATGCGCGCGAACTGTCCAAGGTGTTCTTCCGTGAACTCGCGGAACGCGAGGAGGGGACGGCGGAGTACCAGTACGTCCGCAACACCCTCATCGAGATGAACATGTCCCTGGTCCGGTACGTGGCCCGGCGCTTCCGTGGCCGGGGCGACGACATGGAGGACATCGTGCAGGTCGGCCTGGTCGGTCTGATCAGGGCGATCGACCGCTTCGACATCTCGCGCGAGGTGGAGTTCACGACGTTCGCGGTGCCGTGCATCGTGGGGGAGATCAAGCGTTTCTTCCGGGACACGACCTGGGCCGTGCACGTCCCGCGCCGTCTCCAGGAGGCCCGCGTCGAGCTGGCCAGGGCCACCGAGACGCTCGGCTCACGCCTGGGCCGCTCCCCGCGCGTCGCGGAACTCGCGGAGCACATGGGCATCTCCGAGGACGAGGTGGTCGAGGCGCAGATCGCCTCGAACGGCTACCACTCCACCTCCCTCGACGCCGCCGTCGGGAACGACTCCGAGGACGTGGACGCCGCCCTCGCCGACTTCATCGGCGAGGAGGACCCGGCCCTCGGCCTCTTCGAGGACTTCCACACCCTCGCCCCGCTGGTCGAGCGCCTCGGCGAACGCGACCGGCGCCTGCTCCACCTGCGGTTCGTGGAGGAACTGACCCAGGCGGAGATAGGAAAGCGCCTCGGCATCTCCCAGATGCACGTCTCCCGGCTCCTGTCGCGCAGCCTCACCCGGCTGCGCGAGGGCATGCTCGCCGGCGACGACGCCTGACGGGGTGCCCGGCCCGCCGGCGCCCGGCCGCCGTCCGCACCGGCGGACGGGCGCGCGGCCGGTGACCGGGCGTGCCCCGCCCCATCGCGCCGGTCGCGCTCGCCGCCGCCCTGGACCGGCGTCGCGGGCGACGGCTGCGTGCGTGCTCCGGCCCCGAGGACGACCGCACGGTCGAGGACGCCGGCGTCCGGCGGGCCGCCGGGAAGGAGCCCGACGCCCGGGCGAAGCGGCACGACTCCCCGGACATCCGCCCCCTCCCGCGCGGGGCCGGGAGCGGTACGCCGCGGAGCGTTCGGGAGCAGGTCGCGGACCGCCCGGAAGGCGCCGTGCACGCCGCCGACCCGCCTGGTCACCGCGCTCATGCGGGACCGCGGCCACCCCACGGAGGGCTTCGAACAGCGGACGCGGGACCTCTCCGCCGACCACGGCCGAACGGCTCCGCGGAGCGATGGTCCACTACCGCGTCCTCTCCGAGGAGCTCCGCTCCGACGGCGACCCCGGGCCGCCGCCGACCTCCGGCCCGTGCCCGGCCGTGTCCCGGGCACGGCGCGGCGCCACGGCCGGGCCCCGCCGGGACGTCGTGGAGGCGAAGCCCAGCCAGGTGTGGCGGTTGCCGGCCCAGCACCAGCCGACCTTGGGGGCGTCGCGGCGTTCGCGGCCGTCGCGGCCCGTGCCGTTGCTGATCCAGATCGCCGGGGTGCGGGCGTCCAGGGTGCCGCCGGGCTTGCGCAGGCGGGAACCGATCGTCATGAAGCAGTGGTTGCGCTCCAGGACCTCCGGCCGCTGGAGCAGCCAGTGGAGTCCCTCGGTGAGGAGCAGGGGGCTGCGGCCCTCACCGGTGAGGGCCGGCAGCGCCTCGTCGGGGCTCCAGTCGGCCATCCGGTCCCCGCGGTCGGGGCCCGCGACGAGATAGACCGGGGCGTCCGGCACGGTGACCGTGTCGATCGGGGTGAACGCGTCGACGTCCGGCATGTCGACGACGACGAAGCCGGGCTTGCCCGCGCGCCGCAGGAGCGGCGCGAGGGCGGAGGCGGGGACCCGGCCGTGGTGGACGGCCAGCAGGAGATCACCGTCGCCGCCCTCCCCGCCGGCGGCCCTCGCGGCGTTCTCGGCGAGGGCGCGGAACTCCTCGGCGCTCGTTCCCGCGAGCTCGTGCACACCGAGCGCGATCAGGCGGTCCGCCTGTGCGGGGAGCGGCGGGAGGGCGGGAACGGCGGCAGCCGCCTCGGTTCCGGTCGGCACGGTTCTTCTCCTCGTTCACGTGACGCGGGGCGTCGGGGCGTGATGGTCCCCCGGCCAACGGGACAGCCCCCGGAAACGTTCCTTCCACCCTTCGTCCGCCCACGGCGCCGGTTCCCCCTCGATGGCCCTCCGGACGCCCAGCAGAGGCGGGACACCCCGGGACCCCTGCTCCAGGCGCCTGCGCACGCCCCGTCCGCGGTCACCCTCGTGGGGCGAGGCCCGTCATGTCCATGCGGTGATGTCACTGCTGAAACGAAAGGGCCCGCGCCGGCCGTCCACGCCCCGCCACCCCCTCCGCGCACCCGGGCCCTCTCGATTGCGGACACCGGCACCGGAGGGGAGAGTGCGGAGAGGACAAAAAGTGCCCGCCGGGATGTTCGGCGCGCCCATGATCGGGCACGCGGAGAAGCGCGTGCGCATCCGATCCTCCGCGCGGCGGACCGCCGGACGGACGGCGCGCCGCTCGAAGCGTCCGATCCCCACTCATGTACAGGAGCGACGCCCGTGACCGCGAACCACGCACCTCACGAGCCCACCGAGCCGCACGAGCCCCGTGAACCCCACACGCCGCTGCCTCCGCCGCCGGACCAGGAGGGACCCGAGACGGTCAGCCCCACCGGCCAGGCGACCGGCGAGGACCCCGCCCGCGTGGCGCAGAGCGGCGCCTACCTCACCACCGCGCAGGGCGCCCGCCTCTACGAGAGCGACCACTCGCTCAAGGCCGGGGCCCGCGGCCCCGTCCTGCTCCAGGACCACCATCTGCGCGAGAAGATCACCCATTTCGACCACGAGCGCATCCCGGAGCGGGTCGTGCACGCCCGCGGCGCGGCGGCCCACGGCGTGTTCCGCAGTTACGGTACGGCCGCCCGGGTGACGAAGGCGGCCTTCCTCGCGCCGGACGCCGAGACGCCGGTCTTCGTCCGGTTCTCCACCGTCCTCGGCTCACGCGGCTCCGCCGACACCGTCCGGGACACCCGGGGCTTCGCGACGAAGTTCTACACGGAGGAAGGCACCTTCGACCTCGTCGGCAACAACATCCCCGTCTTCTTCATCCAGGACGCGGTCAAGTTCCCCGACATCATCCACGCCGGCAAGCCCCACCCCGACCGCGAGATCCCCCAGGCCCAGAGCGCCCACGACACCTTCTGGGACTTCGTGACCCTCCACACCGAGGCCACCCACCACACCCTGTGGAACATGTCCGACCGGGGCATCCCGCGCTCCTACCGGATGATGGAGGGCTTCGGCGTGCACACCTTCCGCCTGGAGGCGGAGGACGGCGGGACCACGCTGGTGAAGTTCCACTGGAAGCCCCGGCTCGGCGTGCACTCCATGGTCTGGGAAGAGGCCCAGATCGCCGGCGGAGTGGACCCCGACTTCCACCGCCGGGACCTGTACGACGCGATCGAGGCCGGCGCCTTCCCGCAGTGGGAACTCGGCATCCAGACCTTCCCCGACACGCCCGAGCAGACCTTCGAGGGCATCGACCTGCTCGACCCCACGAAGATCGTGCCGGAGGAACTGGCCCCGGTGCAGCCCATCGGCCTGCTCACCCTCAACGCGAACCCCAAGAACTTCTTCGCCGAGACGGAGCAGGTCGCCTTCCACCCCGGCCACCTGGTGCCGGGCATCGACATCACCGACGACCCCCTGCTCGCCGGACGTCTCTTCTCCTACCTGGACACCCAGATCAGCCGGCTCGGCGGCCCCAACTTCGGCCAGCTCCCGATCAACCGGCCGCACGCCCCGGTCAACGACATGCACCGCGACGGCATGCACCAGACGGCCGTCCACACGGGCATCGCCCCCTACCGGCCCAACTCCCTCGACGGCGGCTGCCCCTTCCTCGCGAGCGCCGAACAGGGCGCCTACGTCGAGGTCCCGGCCGCCGTCCCCGAGTCGGCGAAGCGGCGGGTCGCCCCCGAGTCCTTCGGGGACCACTTCAGCCAGCCCCGGCAGTTCTGGCTGAGCATGACGCCGACCGAGCGCGAGCACATCATCGCCGCCTACACCTTCGAACTGGGCAAGTGCACCGTCCAGGCGGTCCGCGAGCGGGCCCTGACGGTCCTCGCCAACATCGACCCGGTCCTCTGCGAGGGAGTCGCCGCCGGACTCGGCCTGCCCGTGCCTCCCGCGACCGTGCCCTTCGCCGACGTCGAACCGAGCCCCGCGCTCTCCCAGCTCGGCGCGGAGTGGCCGCTGGACGGACGTACCGTCGGCATCGTCACCGACGGCACCACCTCCACGGAAACGGTGCGCGCCGTCCACGACGCCGTGGACGCGGCCGGCATGGTGCCCCTGATCGTCGGCCCCACGGGCGGCACCCTCGACGCCGACGGCGCCCCCCTCATGGTGCGGCGCACCTTCGCCACGGCCCGGTCCGTCGAGTTCGACACGCTGTTCCTGGTCGGCGCGCCCGCCCCCGGGCTGGACGCGCGCGGCTCCCTCGACGCCAAGGCCGGCCACCTGCCCGCCGACACGCCCCCGGTCGACCCCCGCGTGACCCTCCTCCTGAACGAGGCCTACCGCCACGGCAAGGCCATCGGCGGCACCCCGGGCGCCGCCGGGGCCCTGCGGGCCGCAGGCCTGCCGGAGGACGCCCCCGGCGTGGTCCTCGGCGACGACACCGGCGCCGTCCTCGCGACCCTGACCGAACTGCTCGGCAAGCACCGCGTCTGGCAGCGGTTCCCCGCCGCGCTCTGAGCACGGCGGCACCGTGCGACGAGAACTCCGCGTCCCCACCAGCCCCGCCCGCGCGGCGGGGGAGAAGGAGGAACACCCATGACCGACTCCGCGCCGGAGGCCGCACCCGGGCGCTTCCGCCCGCTCACCGCCGTCGTCACGGGGTCCGACTCCGGCATCGGCCGGGCGACCGCCGTACGGCTCGCCGAAGCGGGCCTCGACGTCGGCATCACCTGGCACACCGACGAGGAAGGGGCCCGGGCCACGGCGGAGGAGGTGACCCGGCTCGGCCGGCGCGCCGTGGTCGCCCCGCTGGACCTGACGAAGCTGCCCGAGGCGGCGGACGTCGTCGACCGGCTCGCCGACGAACTGGGCCGCATCGACGTCCTGGTCAACAACGCCGGCACGGGGACGGCCACCCCCTTCCTCGACCTCGACCTCGACACCGTCCGCCAGGTCCTCGACGTCGACCTCGTGGGGCC
>NZ_JAPSIW010000786.1 GCF_031178505.1 Streptomyces sp.
GCACGAGCGTGGCTCCCGCTCGGAACCCCCCGCCCCGGCCCCCGGCCGGACGTCACACCGCCGCTGACGGAAGCCGCCCCCTGTGCGCGACCCCCACGGGACACTACCGCGCGCCCGGGGCCACAGGTGCCGCAGGAGAGCGGGCCTCCGCCATCACCGCCCCCGTCACCGGGCGAGCCGGGCCGCCAGGTACGGCGCCGTGCGGCTCGCGGGCGTGCGGGCCACCTCGGCCGGGGGGCCCGCGGCCACGACGCGGCCGCCCTCGTCACCACCGCCCGGACCGAGGTCGACGACCCAGTCCGCGCCGGCGACCACGTCCATGTCGTGCTCGACCACCACCACGGTGTGCCCGGCGTCGACCAGGCCGTTCAGCTGGCGCATCAGGACCTCCACATCGGCCGGGTGCAGGCCGGTGGTCGGCTCGTCCAGGACGTACACGGTGGGCGACCGGCGGGGTCGCTGGAGTTCGGCGGCGAGCTTGATGCGCTGTGCCTCACCGCCCGACAGTTCCGTCGCGGGCTGTCCGAGCCGCAGGTGGCCGAGGCCCACGTCCAGCAGCGTGCGCAGACTGCGGTCCGCCGCCGGGGTGCCGGCGAAGAAGCCGGTGGCCGCCTCCACCGTCAGGTCGAGCACCTCCGCGATGGTCAGCCCGCGCAGCCGCACCGCCAGCGTCTCCGCGTTGTAGCGGGCCCCGCCGCAGTCCGGGCACGGCGCGTACGTGCTCGGCAGGAACAGCAGCTCCACGGAGACGAAGCCCTCGCCCTGGCAGGTCTCGCACCGGCCGCCCGGCACGTTGAAGGAGAACCGGCCCACCCTGTAACCGCGCGCCCGCGCCTCCCCGGTCTCCGCGAACAGCTTGCGGACCACGTCGAAGAGGCCCGTGTACGTGGCGAGGTTGGAGCGCGGGGTCCGCCCGATCGGCTTCTGATCGACCGTCACCAGCCGTTCCACACCCGGTACGTCCTCGTCCAGGGCCGCCACGAGGGTCGACTTCCCCGACCCCGACACCCCGGTCACGGCCGTGAGCACACCGACCGGGAACGACGCCTCCACCGCCCGCAGGTTGTGCCGGGTCACCGGCCCCGGGCGCAGCCATCCCGAGGGCGTGCGCACGGTGCGCGCCGGCCCCGGGTCCCGGTCGAACAGGAACCGCCGGGTCACCGACTCCGGCACGTCCGCGAGACCGGCGGGCGGCCCGCTGTGCAGGACCCGGCCGCCGTGCTCCCCGGCCCCGGGCCCGACGTCCACCAGCCAGTCCGCGTGCCGGACGACCTCCAGGTGGTGCTCCACGACGAAGACCGAGTTGCCCGCGGCCTTCAGCCGGTCCAGGACCACGAGCAGCGCGTCCGCGTCGGCCGGGTGGAGGCCGGCGGACGGCTCGTCCAGGACGTACACCACGCCGAAGAGGCCCGACCGCAGCTGGGTGGCGAGCCGCAGCCGCTGCAGCTCCCCGCTGGAGAGGGTCGGTGTGGCCCGGTCCGTACCGAGGTATCCGAGGCCCAGTTCGGTGACGGTGGCGATCCGGGCCAGCAGGTCGTCGGTGAGCACCCGCGCCGTCTCGGAGGCCTCGGCCCGGTGCGCGGACAGCAGCGCGGCGAGGGCGGTGAGCGGCAGTGCGGCGAGCTCCGCGACGGTCCGGCCGGCGAAGGTCACGGCGAGTGCCTCCGGCCGCAGCCGGCTCCCGCCGCACACCGGACACGGCGCACTGGTCAGGAACCGCTCCGCCCTGGCGCGCAGCGTCGTGCTCCGCGAGTCCGAGAAGGTCTTCAGGACGTACCGCCGGGCGCTCATGTACGTGCCCTGGTACGGGCGCTGGATCCGCCCCGCCTCGCGCACCGGGTGCACGGTGACGACCGGCTGTTCCTCGGTGAACAGGATCCACTCCCGGTCCTTGGCGTCGAGTTCCCGCCAGGGCCGGTCGACGTCGTACCCGAGGGCGTCCAGGACGTCCCGCAGGTTCTTCCCCTGCCAGGCCCCGGGCCACGCCGCCACCGCCCCCTGACGGATCGACAGGGACGGGTCGGGCACGAGGAGTTCCTCGCTCGTGTCGTGGATCCGGCCGAGTCCGTGACAGGACGGGCAGGCACCCGCCGCCGTGTTGGGGGAGAACGCGTCCGAGTCGAGCCGCTCGGCCCCCGGCGGGTAGTCGCCCGCGCGCGAGAACAGCATCCGCAGCGAGTTCGACAGCGCCGTCACCGTACCGACCGAGGAGCGGGCGTTCGGCGTGGACCTGCGCTGCTCCAGGGAGACCGCCGGCGGAAGACCGGTGATCTCGGCGACCCGGGGAGCCCCCACCTGGTGGATCAGCCGCCGCGCGTAGGGCGCGACCGACTCGAAGTAGCGGCGCTGCGCCTCCGCGTACACCGTCCCGAACGCCAGGGACGACTTGCCGGAGCCGGAGACTCCCGTGAAGACGGTGAGCGCGTCGCGCGGAATGTCGACGTCCACCCCCTTGAGATTGTGCTCGCGGGCGCCGCGCACCCGGACGTACGGGTCGTGGGCCGGGGCGGGAGCCGGGCCGGAGGTGCTGTCACGCATCCGGTGATTTTATCCGGTGGGACCGCTTTGCCCCGGTCGGGCCGGGGCCGCGGGCGCCCGCAGGCCGACCGCGCGTGCCAGCCGCCGGTACGACTCGCTCAGCGCCGCCCGGTCGTACGTGCTCGTGGTGACCAGCACCTCCTGCGCGCCGGTCTCCTTCACCACCCGCTCCAGCTCCTCGGCCACCCGCTCCTCCGTACCGTGCAGATGGCCCCGCAGCCCGTCCTCGTAGAAGCCCCGCTGCTTCGGCGTCATCGTCATCGCCTCGATCCGCCCGGCGGGCGCGAGCGGCGGGTAGTCCCCGCGGGTGCGGGCGTGCGCCATCGCCCACGCCTCCGGCACGAGCAGCCGCCGCGCCTCCTCCTCGTCCCCGGCCACCGCCACCGTCCCCGCGACCACCACGTACGGCTCGGCCGCCCACGCGGAGGGCCGGAAGGCCGACCGGTACGCCTCCACGGCGGCCAGCAGGCGCGAGCGGCCCCGCAGGTCCCCGATGACCAGGGGGAGCCCGGCCTCGGCGGCGATGGCGGCCCCCTCGCCCATGGCCAGCACGAACGGCGGGACCCGCAGCCCCTCCGCCGGCCGCGCGTGCACCCCCGGATGGGC
>NZ_JAPSIW010000124.1 GCF_031178505.1 Streptomyces sp.
CGACGGCCTCGATGCGCTTGCGGTCGGTGACCAGCTCCGGGTACTGCTCGCCCATCGTGGTGATCACGGTGTCGACGAGCTCGCCGACGACCGGGCCGGTGGCGCCGAGCAGGCGCATGTTGCGGACTGCGCGGCGCATGATGCGGCGCAGCACGTAGCCGCGGCCCTCGTTGCCCGGGGTGACGCCGTCGCCGATGAGCATCACGGAGGTGCGCATGTGGTCGGCGACCACGCGCAGCGAGACGTCGCTGTCCTGGGCCTTGCCGTAGGTGACGCCGGTGAGCTCGGTGGCCTTGTCGATGACGACCTTGAGGGTGTCGGTCTCGTACATGTTCTGCACGCCCTGGAGGATCATCGCCAGGCGCTCCAGGCCGAGGCCCGTGTCGATGTTCTTGGACGGCAGGTCGCCGAGGATCTCGAAGTCCTCCTTGCCGATGCCCCGGCCCCGCTCGTACTGCATGAAGACGAGGTTCCAGATCTCGACGTACCGCTCGTCGTTGACGGCGGGGCCGCCCTCGACGCCGAACTCCGGGCCGCGGTCGTAGTTGATCTCGGAGCAGGGGCCACAGGGGCCGGGAACGCCCATGGACCAGAAGTTGTCCTTCTTGCCCAGGCGCTGGATGCGCTCGGCGGGGACGCCGACGACGTCACGCCAGATCTGCTCGGCCTCGTCGTCGTCCTGGTAGACGGTGATCCAGAGCTTCTCCGGCTCCAGTCCGTAGCCGCCGTGCTCGACCGGGGTGGTCAGCAGCTCCCAGGCGAGCTTGATGGCGCCTTCCTTGAAGTAGTCGCCGAAGGAGAAGTTGCCGCACATCTGGAAGAAGGTGCCGTGCCGGGTGGTCTTCCCGACCTCTTCGATGTCCGGCGTGCGCACGCACTTCTGCACGCTGGAGGCGCGCGTGAAGGGCGGCTTGACCTCGCCCAGGAAGTAGGGCTTGAAGGGCACCATGCCGGCGGGGACGAGCAGCAGAGTCGGGTCGTCCGCGATGAGCGACGCCGAAGGGACGACGGTGTGCCCGCGCTCCTCGAAGAAGCTCAGCCAGCGGCGGCGGATTTCAGCCGACTCCATCAGTGGTCCTCATTCCGGTTGTTCGAATGCGTGGGCAGTACGGGATACGTGTACGGGGTGTGCGGGGGCCGGGTCGCGCCGAGGGCGGCCCGGCGGCGCCCCTCCGGCAGCTCCCCGTCCTCGGGCGGCGGCGCGTCCAGGCCGAGCGCCTCACCCAGCTCCGCCTCGCGCTGGACCATGCCGGCCCGCACGTCGAGGGCGAATTCCTTGAGCCGGTGGCCGGTCTCGATCGCCTTGTCCGCGGCCTGGGCGGCGAGGCTCTCGGGCGTCAGCTGCCGGAGCTTGCGGTTGACCTTGGTGGTGGCCCAGACACCGGCGGCTGCGCCGGCCGTGAACCAGAACGTGCGGCGGAACATCGCGGCTCAGCCCTTCTGCTTCCTGCGGCGTGCCAGGGGCACCGTACGGCCGACGATCACGGTACGCCGCGTGGTCGCCCGCGGCGCTTCCTCCCGGCCGCCGCGCTCCCGGCCGAGGGCCTTGCGCACGCCGTAGCCGAAGGCGGCCACCTTGACGAGCGGGCCGCCGAAGGTGGAGGCGACGGTCGAGGAGAGCGCGGAGGCGTTGGAGGTGACCTCCTGGACGTCCGAGGCGATGGCGTCGACCCGGTCGAGCTGGGTCTGCGCGGACCGCACGGTCGCCGAGGCGTCGGCGAGCAGGGGAACCGCCTGTTCCGTCACGTCCGCCACGAGCTTGGTGGTCGCCCGGAGCGTCTGCGCCAGCCTCACCAGCACCACGGCGAGGAAGGAGACGAGGATCGCCCAGAACACGGCCACCAGGATCCCGGCAACCTCTCCACCGGTCACGCCGCACCGCTCTCTGCTGTCGTTGGCCCTTGCGAAAAGTCGTTCTCCGACCCTATCGCGCCCGGGCTGTTCCGCCGTACCGCATTACCGCTCACGGACCCGCCCACGGGCGCCGGTTGTACGGAGCGCGCGTGGGTGAGTACGCTCCGTGTCCCATGCGACGGAGCAATCTCCCGGCGGAGCTGAACCGGTTCGTCGGACGGGCCGCCGAGCGGAGCGCACTGGAGGCGCTCCTGGAGGAATCGCGGCTGGTCACAGTGGTGGGCGTGGGCGGGGTCGGCAAGTCCCGGCTGGCGCTGCGGGTCGCCGCGGCCACGCAGAAACGCTACGGCGACGGCGTACGGCTCGCGGAGCTGGCCCCGCTGCGGGACCCGGAGCTCGTGGCGCACGCCCTGGTCGAGGCGCTCGGCCTGACCGACCACACACCCCGGGCACCCCGCGAGGTGCTGGCCGAACACCTCGCGGGCTCCCGGCTGCTGCTGGTCGTGGACGGTTTCGAGCACGTGGTGGAGAGCTGCGCCCCGCTGCTGCGGGAGCTCCTCACGCACGCGCCGGGCCTCACCGTCCTCGCGACCGGGCGGCGGGCGCTGCGGGTGGCGGGCGAGGCGGTGTTCACCCTGGCGCCGATGGACGAGGCGGACGCGGTGGCGCTGCTCGCCGAGCGGGCGGCGGAGGCCGGCGCGCCGGTTCCGGGCCCGGTGGTCCGTCCCGTCCTGCCCGGCGTGCCGGGGCCCCGGCCGGAACCGGCACGGGCCGGGGCGGCGGACCGGTGGGCCGTGGATCCCGGGGTGCGGGAGCTGTGCCGGCGTCTGGACGGGATCCCGCTCGCCCTGGAGCTGGCGGCGAGCCGGCTCCCCCTGCTCTCGGTCGACCAGATGCTGCACCGCCTCGACGACCGGTTCCGGCTGCTGACCGACGGCGGGCGGGGCGCCCTGCCCCGCCATCAGACGCTGCGGACCGCCATCGGCTGGAGCCACGAGCTGTGCACGCCGGAGGAGCGGCTGCTGTGGGCGCGGCTCTCGGTCTTCGCCGGGCCCTTCGACCTGGAGGCGGTGGAGTACGTCTGCGGCGGCCCCGAACTGCCGCAGGACCGGATCCTCGATCTGCTCGGCGGGCTGCTGGCCCAGTCGCTGGTGGCCCGGGAGGACACCCCGGCCGGACCGGGCTACCGGATGCTGGACACGGTCGCGGCGTACGGGGCGGAGTGGCTGGCGGCGCTCGGCGACACCGAACGGATGCGGCGGCGGCACCGAGACTGGTACATGGGCCTCGCGACCTGGTGCGAGCTGGAGTGGTTCAGCCCGCGCCAGGCGGAGGTGGCCGCCCGGACGGACGCGGCGCTGCCGAACCTGCGGGCCGCCCTCGACCTGTGCCTGGAGCGGCCGGACGACGCTCACCTGGCCCAGCACCTGGCGGGGACGCTCTGGTTCGCGTGGGTGGGCTGCGGGCGCCTCTCGGAGGGACGCCACTGGCTGGAGCGGGCGCTGGCCCTGGACTCCGGTTACGAGGACGCGCGGCTGAAGGCGCTGTGGGTGCTGGGTTACGTGTCCGTCCTCCAGGGCGACGGCACGGCGGCCGTGGCGGCGCTCCACACCTGCCGGGAGCGGGCGCGGGAGGCGGGAAACCCGCTGGCCGAGGCGTACGCGACGCACCGGATGGGCTGCCTGGCGCTGCTCTCGGACGACATGCCCCGGGCGGAGGAGCTGATCGGGCGGGCCCTGGAGGCGTACCGGGAACTGGGCGAACTCAACAGCAACGTGCTGATGGGCCGGGTCGAACTGGCGATGGCGCGGGCGTTCCAGGGGGATCTGGAGGGCGCGGCGGCGATCTGCCGGGAGGTGCGGGAGGTCTGCGAGGAGCGCGGCGAGCGCTGGGCCCGGGCCTACGCGCTGTACGTGCTGGCCTTCTCGGCGTGGACCCGGGGGGAGCTCGCGGAGGCGCGGGAGCTGCTGCGCGAGTGCGTGGCCATCAACCACGCCTTCCACGACCTGGTGGGGCTCGTCCTGGCGATCGAGCTGCTGGCGCTGGTCACGGTCGGCGAGGGCGATCCGGCCGAGGCGGCGGTCCTGCAGGGGTCCGCGGTGCCCGTGTGGGACACGGTGGGGATCAGGCTGTTCGGCTCCGCCTCCTTCGACGGACCGCGTGAGCTGTGCGCGCGCCGGGCGGCCGAGGAACTGGGACCCGAGCGGTACGAGGCGGCGCTGCGGGAGGGCGGGGCGCTGTCCCTCGACGCGGCGGTGGAGCGTGCCCTCGCCTTCCGCGGTGCCCCGGACGCCGACGGGACGAGGGCGCCCCGGCCGTTCCGTACGACGCGCCCTTCGGGGGTCCCGGGAACGCGGAAGCCCGCCGGCTCCCCCACCGGAAAGGGCGGGGAAGCGGCGGGCTGAACACCGCGGAGGTGGTACGACGTCCGGGTCAGCGGGCGTAGTACTCGACGACCAGCTGCTCGTCGCAGATGACCGGGATCTCCTTGCGGTTCGGGTCGCGGTCCAGGCGGAAGGCCAGGGCCTTCAGGTTGACCTGGAGGTAGCGCGGGGTCTCGCCGTCGGCGGCGAAGCCACCCTCACGGGCCACCTGGAACAGCGGCTTCTCGCGGGAGCGCTCGCGCACCATCACGACGTCGTCCGGGCGGACGCGGAAGGACGGCTTGTCGACCTTCTGGCCGTTGACCTGGATGTGGCCGTGGACGACCATCTGGCGGGCCTGGTAGATGGTACGGGCGATGCCCGAACGCAGGACCAGGGCGTCGAGGCGACGCTCGAGCTCGACGACCAGCGCCTCGCCCGTCTTGCCCTCGGCCTTCTTGGCACGGTCGTAGGCGCGCGCCATCTGGCGCTCGCTGATGTCGTACTGGGCACGCAGACGCTGCTTCTCGAGCAGACGGACCTTGTAGTCCGAGTTCTGCTTGCGGCCACGGCCGTGCTCGCCCGGCGGGTAGGGGCGGGCCTCGAAGTACTTGACGGCCTTGGGGGTCAGCGCGATGCCGAGGGCACGCGACTTCTTGACCTTGGGACGGGACTGGTTCGGCATGAACCAACCTCTCTATCTGAACGAATACGGCTTCACCAGGGTTGAGGAGGTCGCATCCGCAGCCGGGGAAACCCGTCGGGTCCCGTGAGGGGCCGACCGGGCAGCCGCTCCCTGGTCTGGGCACATACGTGCAGCACGCGAACGACCCACCGCCTGGTCCGGGAAATCCGGGAGGTGGTGGGTGGCACGCGACACCTTCGAAGGTGCGCGACGCTCCTGGAGAACAGGTCCGGGGACCGGGACTCCCGCTGTTGGTCCCGCTCTGGTGGTGCCGGCCGGGGCCGGGCACGGAACACAGCAATCCAGAGAAGTGTACCGGCTCCGGCGGGGGCCGGCGCACCAGGGCCCCCTCGTCCCGGAATCCGTCAGCCGCCCTCGCCCCTGAGGCGCTCGCGGACCTTCTCCACCACGTCCGCGTAGCGGGCCTCGGCCCCGTAGCGGGTGGGCTCGTAGTAGCGCTTGCCGTGGATCGCGTCGGGGGCGTACTGCTGGGCCGCGATCGCGCCGGGCACGTCGTGCGGGTACACGTAGCCCTGCGCGTGGCCGAGCTTGGCGGCGCCCTTGTAGTGGCCGTCGCGCAGGTGCGGCGGCACGGGACCGGCGAGGCCCTTCTGCACGTCGGCGCGGGCTGCGAAGATCGCGTTGGTGACCGCGTTGGACTTGGGGGCGAGGGCCAGCGCGACGGTGGCGTGGCCGAGGGTGAGCGCCGCCTCCGGGAAGCCGATCATCGCGACGGCCTGGGCGGCGGCCACGGCGAGCGGGAGCGCGGTCGGGTCGGCGAGCCCGATGTCCTCGCTCGCCGAGATCATCAGCCGCCGGGCGATGAAGCGGGGGTCCTCCCCCGCCTCGATCATGCGGGCCAGGTAGTGCAGGGCGGCGTCGACGTCGGAGCCGCGGATCGACTTGATGAGCGCGCTCGCCACGTCGTAGTGCTGGTCGCCGTCGCGGTCGTAGGTGACGGCGGCCCGGTCGACGGTCTCCTCCACCGTCCCGAGGGTGATCTCGGGCTCCCCCTTGTCGAGGGCCGCGCCCGCGGCGGCCTCCAGGGCGGTCAGGGCGCGCCGGGCGTCCCCGCCGGCGACCCGCAGCAGATGGGCCTCGGCGTCCTCCGCCAGGGTCACCGCGCCGCCCAGGCCCCGTTCGTCGCGCAGTGCCCGGGCGAGGAGTCCGCGCAGGTCCTCGTCGGTGAGCGGCTCCAGGGTGAGCAGGAGGGAGCGGGAGAGGAGCGGGGAGATCACCGAGAAGTACGGGTTCTCGGTGGTGGCGGCGATGAGGGTGACCCAGCGGTTCTCCACGGCGGGCAGGAGGGAGTCCTGCTGGGCCTTGGAGAAGCGGTGGATCTCGTCCAGGAAGAGGACGGTCTCCTTGCCGTAGCCGCCGACGGCCCGGCGGGCCCCGTCGATGACGGCCCGGACCTCCTTGACGCCCGCGGTGATCGCGGACAGCTCCACGAAGCGCTTGTCGGTGGCCTTCGACACCACGTACGCCAGGGTGGTCTTGCCGATGCCCGGCGGTCCCCAGAGGATCACCGAGGAGGCGCCGGCGGGGCCGCCGCTCTCGCCGACGAGGCGGCGCAGCGGTGAGCCGGGCTTGAGCAGGTGGCGCTGGCCCACCACCTCGTCGAGGGTGCGGGGGCGCATCCGGACGGCCAGCGGACTGCCGGCGGGGTCCTTCTCCTGGCGTTCTTCGGCGGCTGCGGTAAAGAGGTCGGGCTCCACGCTCATGAAGCCTAGGTCACCGCACCGACAACGCCGTCCACGCGGCCTGCGCCACCGGCGCCGCACCCGCGGTCCGGGGCGGTCAGCTCGTCCAGAAGTCCCACCAGCGGGTCAGGACCAGCATGCCGATGATGCCGATGTGCAGGACCGGCAGGATCCAGGTGAACTCGTCGAGGAAACCGCGCAGGGCGGCGGGGGCGGGCAGGACGCCGTTGCGAACGTTGTGCGAGGTCACGTACCAGAACATGACGATGGTGGCGATCCAGGCGAGGCAGCACCAGAGGCAGAGCGAGTTGATCTCGTACAGGGACTGCTGCATGAGCCAGGTGCAGAAGCCGACGCCGAACAGGGTGCCGGCGTTCAGTCCGAGCCAGTACCAGCGGCGGAAGCGGGCGCCGGCGAGGAGGGCCACGCCGATGGCGACGACCATGCCGTAGGTGACGAGCCCGAGCATCGGGTTGGGGAAGCCGAAGACCGAGGCCTGCTCGCTCTTCATGATGTTGCCGCAGGAGACGATCGGGTTGAGGCTGCAGCCCGGGACGAAGTTCGGGTCCTCCAGGAGCTTGAACTTGTCGAGGGTGATCACCCAGGCGGCGAGGAGACCGGCCGCGCCGGTGACCACCAGCAGCCAGGCGAGGGGCCTGCTCGCCCCGATCGTGCCGGACGTCCGGATCGCGCGGTCGCCGTCCCGGCCGGACGGGACGCCGCCGTCCACCGTTGCCTTCGTCATGTCGCCTTTTCCCTCGCTCGGCCGGCCTTGTGGGCACGGCCATTCTGCAACAGGCCGGACGCCCTCCACCGTTCGCGGGAGATAAGGAACGGGCCCGGACCACCGCGCGGTGGTCCGGGCCCGGCCGGGTGCGGGGCGATCAGGCCAGCTTGGCGCGGACCGCGTCCACGAGCGCGTCCACGGCGACGGCCTCCTGCTCGCCGGACTCCATGTCCTTGAGCTGGACGACGCCCTCCGCCAGGTCCCGCTCGCCGGCGACGACGGCGAAGCGCGCGCCGGAGCGGTTGGCGTCCTTCATGGCGCCCTTGAGCCCCTTGCCCCCGAAGGAGAAGTCGGCGGCGATCCCGGCCCGGCGCAGCTCGGTGATCTTGCCGAAGAGGAGGCGGCGGGCCTCCTCGCCGAGGGCCACGGCGAAGACGGAGGTGGCGGCGGGGATGTCGAGCTCCACGCCCTCCGCCTCCAGGGCGAGGACCGTGCGGTCCACGCCGAGGGCCCAGCCCACGGACGGCAGCGCGGGGCCCCCGATCATCTCCGAGAGGCCGTCGTAGCGGCCGCCGCCGCCGACCGCCGACTGGGAACCGAGGCCGTCGTGGACGAACTCGAAGGTGGTCCGGGTGTAGTAGTCGAGGCCGCGGACGAGCTTGGCGTCGTCCTCGAAGACCACGCCGGCGGCGGTGATCAGGGCGCGGACCTCCTCGTGGTACGCCTTGCAGGCGTCGCACAGGTAGTCGCGCAGGAGCGGGGCGCCGGTGAGCTGCTTCTGCACGGCCTCGCGCTTGTCGTCGAGGACGCGCAGCGGGTTGATCTCGGCGCGGCGCAGGGTCTCCTCGTCGAGGTCGAGGCCGCGCAGGAAGGTCTGCAGCGCCTCGCGGTAGACGGGGCGGCACTCCTTGTCGCCGAGCGAGTTCAGCAGGATGCGGAAGTTCCGCAGGCCGAGCGAGCGGTACGCCTCGTCGGCGAGGATGATCAGTTCGGCGTCGAGCGCCGGGTCCTCGGCGCCGATCGCCTCGGCGCCGACCTGCGAGAAGTGGCGGTAGCGGCCCTTCTGCGGGCGCTCGTAGCGGTAGTACGAGCCGGAGTACCAGAGCTTGACGGGGAGGTTGCCCTGCTTGTGCAGGTTCGCCTCCAGGGCGGCACGCAGCACGGAGGCGGTGCCCTCGGGGCGCAGGGCGAGGCGGTCGCCGCCCTTGGTCTCGAAGGCGTACATCTCCTTGGTCACGATGTCGGTGGACTCGCCGACGCCGCGGGCGAAGAGGTTCACGTCCTCGAAGCCGGGGGTCTCGACGTAGCCGTAGCCGGCCTTCCGCACGGGGGCGGCGATGGCCTCGCGCACCGCCAGGTAGGTCGCGGAGACGGGCGGGATGAGGTCGTACGTGCCCTTGGGGGCCTTGAAGGTGCTCACGTGAATCGTCACATTCCTCGTCGGGGAGCGTCGGTGCTCCCGAGGCCGGCCGCCACCTGCCGCAGATAGGGGTTGGTGGCGCGCTCCTGGCCGATGGTCGTCTGGGGACCGTGTCCCGACAGGACCACGGTCGAGTTGTCGAGCGGGAGGCACACGCGGGCCAGCGACTCGAGCATCTCGTCCATGTCACCGCCGGGCAGGTCGGTGCGTCCGATGGAGCCGGCGAACAGCAGATCCCCGGAGAAGAACACGGACGGCACGTCCGCGCTCTCGGGCATCCGGAAGGTCACCGACCCCTTGGTATGACCGGGCGCGTGGGCGACGGAGAACTCCAGGCCGGCGAGGTTCAGCGCGGCACCGTCGGAGAGCTCCCGCACGTCGTCGGGCTCCCCCACGGTCAGCTCGCCCATGAGGGGCATCCCGATGGAGCGGCCGAGGGCCTTCTCCGGGTCGCTCATCATGTACCGGTCGGACGGATGGATCCACGCGGGGACGTCATGGGCGCCGCACACGGGGACGACGGACGCGACGTGGTCGATGTGCCCGTGGGTGAGGACGACGGCGACGGGCTTGAGCCGATGCTTCCTGAGCGTCTCCTCGACACCCTGGGCGGCCTGATGGCCGGGGTCGATGATCACGCACTCCTCGCCCGCGGCGGGGGCGACCAGGTAGCAGTTGGTCCCCCAGGCCCCGGCGGGGAAGCCGGCAATCAGCACGTTCGTCCTTAGAAGTCGTCCGGCACAGCGGCGCGGAAGGGGTGGAAACCTCGGAATACGGCGGGTCAGAGCCTACCGGCGGTGCCGGTTCCACAGCCAACCCGTATACGGTACGGGCACGCCCGGCCAGGACGGGAACAGACGAGCGGACAAGGAGCGGGACCGGTGGTCAGCAGCGATCAGCGTCGGCGGCAGCTCGCCAGGGAGAAGTACGTGCGGCAGCAGCAGCGGCGGGAGGAGGCGCGGCGCAGGGCCAGGCGCCGCAACACCGTCGTGGCGGGCGTCGTGGCCGTGGTCCTCGCGGCGGGTGCCGCGGTGTACGCCTCGGTGCGCCTGACGGACGGTGACGCGAAGCCCTCGGACGACAACACGGGCGCGGCGCCGGAGCTGACCATCGACCGGAACGCCTCGTACACGATGGCTCTGGACACCGACCGGGGCCGCGTGACGGTCACCATGGACGCGGCGAAGACCCCGCACACGGTGAACTCCTTCCACCACCTCGCGGGAAAGAAGTACTTCGACGGGACGAAGTGCCACCGGCTGACGACGGACGGCATCTTCGTGCTCCAGTGCGGCGACCCCAAGGGTGACGGCACCGGAGACCCCGGTTACACGCTCCCGGACGAGAACCTGGCCTCGCTGGGCAAGGCCGGTGCGGACGGCAAGGTCGTCTACCGGGCCGGGACGGCGGCCATGGCCAACACGGGGCAGCCCGGCACGGGCGGCTCTCAGTTCTTCCTCGTCTACAAGGACTCCCCGCTGCCCCCGGGATACACCCCCTTCGGCACGATCGACGCGGCCGGTCTGAAGGTCGTCCGGGACGTGGCCGCCGGCGGTGTCGAGGGCGGCGGCGCGGACGGCGCCCCGAAAAAGGGCGTCACCATCGAGAAGGCGACCGTCACCAAGAAGTAGCCGGGCGGAGTCCGGCGGACGCGGAGCCCGGAGCCGTATGCCCTGCCGGGCGGCCGAATTCGGTCGCGCTGAGTGCGGACAGCCGGGCCGCCGTTCGCCTAGATTGGGCGGTGTGCAGCGCGGGCCGTCGCCGGCGGCGCTGCGGAAGGCGGGCGAGGCCCGCCGGGAAACTGTGGACGATGCCGGGGGGCACGACCCCGCGACGGCATCATGGTGAGGAGGCGCTGTGAGCAGCGACCCGTGGGGCCGCGTCGACGAGACGGGCACCGTGTACGTGCGGACGGCCGAGGGCGAGAAGGTCGTCGGATCGTGGCAGGCGGGCAGCCCTGAGGAGGCCCTGGCCTACTTCGAGCGCAAGTACGAGGGCTTGGTGGTCGAGATCGGCCTCCTCGAGAAGCGCGTGAGGACCACCGACCTCTCCGCGAAGGACGCCACCGCGGCGATCGAGCACATCCGCCAGCAGGTCGACGAGCACCA
Source organism: Streptomyces sp. (assembly GCF_031178505.1). Taxonomy (GTDB): domain Bacteria; phylum Actinomycetota; class Actinomycetes; order Streptomycetales; family Streptomycetaceae; genus Streptomyces; species Streptomyces gulbargensis. The sequence goes on from NZ_JAPSIW010000124.1 coordinate 10,861, forward strand.
CGCCGTCGGTGACCTGGCCGCGCTCGGCGCCCGGCTGGACAAGCTCGTCGAGACGGTGGAGTCGCGCCGCGAGGAGCGCAAGGCGCAGAAGGCCAAGCAGGCCGACGAGGCCCGCGCGGCCAAGGAGGCGCTGGTCGCGGAGGCCGAGGAGCTGGCCAAGAGCGAGCAGTGGCGGTCCGCGGGCGAGCGGCTGCGGGCCCTTGTGGACACCTGGAAGGGCCTGCCCCGGCTCGACCGGAAGTCCGACGACGAGCTGTGGCACCGGTTCTCGCACGCCCGCTCGGCGTTCTCCAAGCGCCGCAAGGCCCACTTCGCCGCGCTGGACTCGCAGCGCGAGGAGGCCCGCAAGATCAAGGAGCGGCTGGCGGCGGAGGCCGAGTCGCTGGCCGGCTCCACCGACTGGGGCACCACGGCGGCCCGCTACCGCGAGCTGATGGCGGAGTGGAAGGCGGCCGGCCGGGCCCAGCGCGAGCACGAGGACGAGCTGTGGAACCGTTTCCGCGGCGCCCAGGACGTCTTCTTCGCGGCGCGCGGTGAGGTCTTCGCCGAGCGGGACGCGGAGCAGACCGAGAACCTCAAGCTGAAGGAGGAGCTCGCCGCCGAGGCCGAGAAGCTGGTGCCGGTGACGGACCTGAAGGCGGCCCGCGCGGCCTTCCGTTCCCTCAACGAGCGCTGGGAGGCCATCGGCCACGTGCCGCGCGACGCCCGGTCGAAGGTCGAGGGTCGGATGCACGCGGTGGAGCGGGCGATCCAGGAGGCCGAGGAGGCCGAGTGGCGCCGGACGAACCCGGAGGCACGCGCGCGTGCCGAGGGTCTGACCGGTCAGCTGCAGGACGCCGTCGAGAAGCTGCGCAAGCAGATCGACGCGGCCCGTGCGGCGGGCAACGACGCCAAGGCCGACAAGCTCTCCAAGGAGCTGGAGGGCCGCCAGGCCCTGCTGGACCAGGCGCTCAAGGGCCTGCAGGAGTTCGGCGGCTGACGCCTGCCGTTCCCTCGTCCGTACGAGGAAGGCCCCCGGCACGCAGCCGGGGGCCTTCCTCGTGTTCGCGGTGCGGGCCGCGTGTCAGGGCCTGCGGGCGCTGGTCACGCGGTAGACGTCGTACACGCCCTCGACGCCCCGGACGGCCTTCAGGACGTGGCCGAGGTGCTTGGGGTCGCCCATCTCGAAGGTGAAGCGGGAGGTGGCCACCCGGTCGCGGGAGGTCTGGACGGCCGCCGAGAGGATGTTGACGTGCTGGTCCGACAGGACCCGGGTGACGTCCGACAGGAGCCGGGAGCGGTCGAGGGCCTCGACCTGGATGGCGACCAGGAAGACCGAGGACTGGGTGGGCGCCCACTCGACGTCCAGGATCCGCTCGGGCTCGCGGGAGAGCGAGTCGACGTTGACACAGTCGCTGCGGTGGACGCTGACGCCGCTGCCGCGGGTGACGAAGCCGATGATCGGGTCGCCGGGGACCGGGGT
>NZ_JAPSIW010000125.1 GCF_031178505.1 Streptomyces sp.
CGCGCCCCGCATCCACATGCGGGGCGCGGCGCCTTTTCCGTACATCCGGGGGAAAGGAAAGTGCCGGTCGTTGCTGCCGCCCCGACTTCCCCTTCCGGAACCCGGAGAAAAATAGTCTTCAGACATGAAGATTCTCTTGAGCGGAACCGCGTCGGATTCCCATACGTGGAATCTCGTGTACCTCCGGCTCTTTCTGGAGGAACTCGGCCACGAGGTCGTCGGGCTCGGCCCCTGCGTGAGCGCCGAGCTGCTCACGGACGCCTGCCGCCGGCACGCGCCCGACGCGGTCGTGCTCAGCAGCGTCAACGGACACGGCTACCGCGACGGTCTCACCGCGATCCGCCGGCTGCGCTCCGAGCCGGCCCTCACCGCCCTGCCGGTCGTCCTCGGCGGCAAGCTCGGCGTGGCCGGACGCAGCCAGGACGAGGACGTCGCACGCCTCCTGGAGGCCGGCTGCGACGCCGTCCTCGGGGACGACCTGGACGCGCTGCGCGGCTTCCTCGCCGCCGGGACGCGCAGGGAGGTGCCGGCGTGACGACGCCCTCGTCCTTCGGCGCCTTCGTGGCGGCCTCCGCCGCCGCCGGCCGACTCGTCGTCCAGCCCCGCATGGGCTTCGGCGACCCCGGCCTCATGCGGGCCGGACTCGCCCGCACCCGGGCCGCCACCGCCCACACCGCCGGCACCCTCACCGTCGACAGCTACACCCGCGTCGGTGACCTCGCCGCCGCCCGCGCCGCCGTCGCCGACGGCGCCCGCCTCAACGGCTACCCGATCGCCGCGCACTCCGCGCCGACCACCCGCGCGGTCCTCGACGGGCTGCACGGCGCCGACTTCCCCGTACAGGTCCGGCACGGCTCCGCCCGCCCCGAGCCCATCGTCCGGGCCCTCACGGCCGCCGGCCTCGACGCCACCGAGGGCGGCCCCGTCTCGTACTGCCTGCCCTACGGCCGCACCCCCCTCCGGGACTCCGTCGCCGCCTGGGTCCGCGCCTGCGACCTGCTGGTCACCGGCGCCCGTCCCGGCACCACGCCGCACCTGGAGAGCTTCGGCGGCTGCCTGCTCGGCCAGCTGTGCCCGCCGGGCCTGCTGGTCGCCACCAGCGTCCTGGAGTGCCTGTTCTTCGTCCGGCACGGTCTCCGCAGCGTCTCCCTGAGCTACGCCCAGCAGACCCACCCCGGCCAGGACGAGGAGGCCCTGCGCGCCCTGGACCGGCTCGCCGCCGAATTCCTCCCGGCCGGGGTCGACCGGCACGTCGTCCTCTACACGTACATGGGCGTCCACCCGCGCACCGAGCGCGGCGCCACCCGGCTCCTGGAGGCCTCCGCCCGGCTCGCGGTACGGGCCGGGGCCGGCCGGCTCATCGTCAAGACGGCCGCCGAGGCCCACCGCATCCCCACCGTGGACGAGAACGTCCGCGCCCTGGAGACCGCCGCCGCGGCCGCCGCCCTCGCCGGAGCCCCGGCCACCCCGGCGGACGCGGCCGACAGCGAGGTGTACCAGGAGGCGCGCGCCCTCGTGGAAGCCGTCCTCGGCCTGCACCCCGATCTCTCCCGCGCCCTGCCCGCCGCCTTCGAACGCGGCCTGCTCGACGTGCCCTTCTGCCTCCACCCCGACAACCCCGGCCGCTCGCTCGGCTTCATCGACCCGGCCGGGCGGCTCCGCTGGGCCCGCACCGGAGCCATGCCGCTGCGCGCCGACACCGCCGCCGACGCGGCCCCGCTCACCGCCGCCGGCCTGCTCACCGCCCTCCACCACGTCGCCGACCGGTACGACGGCGGGGAAGCGGGCACGGACGGCGCCGGGGAGGCGTGCGACCGCGCGGACCACCACGCCCGCCACCGCGCCGACCCGCTCACCGTCTGACTCGCCGCCACCGCGCCGACCCGCTCACCGTCTGACCTACCGTCAACTTCCGCCGCCGCTCGTCCCCGGCCGCCCGGTCGCCGACCGACCCGGCGTCCCCCGCCCCTGCCCCTGCCGCCCCGCCGACCGGGCCCGCACCACCCCCGCCCGACCCGACCCGTACGAACAGGAGCCCCGCCATGGACCTGCCCGCTCCCACCGCCGACACCACAGCGCCCGGCACCCCGCCCCCGCTCGGCGAGCACCTGCGCTCGCCCCGGCTGCGCGCCGCCATGCTCGTCCAGCAGGAGGCCCTCCAGGCCGCCCGCGACCACCTGCGCGGCGAGGGGTTCACCGAGCTGCTGCCGCCGCTCGTCGGACCCGTCACCGACCCGGGCGGGCGCGGCGCCAAGGCCCTGGACGTCGACTACTACGGGCACCCGTACAAGCTGATGACCAGCGCCATCCTCTACAAGCAGGCCTCCCTGCGGGGCTTCCCGCGCCTCTTCTACATCGCCCCCAACGTCCGCGTGGAGCCCGAGGAGACCGCCACCACCGGCCGCCACCTGGTCGAGTTCCACCAGATCGACGTGGAGATCGCCGGCGCGAGCCGCGAGGACGCCCAGGAGATCGCCGCCGGCCTCCTCACCCACGTCACCGAGCACGTGTGGACCACCGTCCCCGACGTCCTCACCGGACTCGGCCGCGTCGAGGCCGACTTCGCGGACGTCCGCGCCGGCAAGTACGACACCCGCACCCACCAGGAGGCCGTCGCCCGGCTCCTCTCCCTCGGCCACCCGCAGAACCCCGACGGCGAGATCGACTGGGCCGGCGAGCGCATCCTCTCCCTGGAGAGCGACCGGCCCTTCTTCGTCGACGACTACCCCAAGGGCTCGCGCGGCTTCTACGACCGCGAGGACCCCGAACGCCCGGGCGTCCTGCGGAACTTCGACCTCATCGCCCCGCACGGCTTCGGCGAACTCGTCTCCGGCAGCGAACGCGAGGCCGACTACGCCACCCTCGTCACCCGCATGCGCGAGAGCGGCGAGAACCCCGCCAAGTACGCCTGGTACCTGAAGGAGGCCCGCGAGGGCATCCCCGCCAGCGCCGGCTTCGGCATGGGCCTTCAGCGCCTCGTCCGCTTCCTCACCGGACTCGACGCCCTCTGGCAGGTCAGCGCCTACCCGAAGCTCCCCGGGGTGATCGCCCCGTGACCGCCGCCCTCACCGCCCCCGGCTTCCCCGAGGAAGCGGTCCGCGCCCGTGCCCGGCACGGCACCGCCGCCGTCTTCCCCGACCCCGCCGCGTACGGCAGCCACCTCTTCGGTCCCACCCCCGCCCCCGCCGGCGGGGACGCGCTCGACCGGATGCGGATCGTGCCGCCCGTCTTCATGCCGCGGCGGCTGGAGAAGCTCATCGACCTGGCCCGCGAACCGGAGTTCGGCGACGTCGACCTCACCACCCGCGCCGGCGGGTTCACCGCCCGGCTGCCCCTCTACCTCTCCGCCTTCGGCTCCACCCGGGCCGGCAGCGGCGACCTCGCCGTCCACGCGAGCCGGCAGGCCGCCCGTCTCGGCATCCCCATGGTCATCGGCGAGAACATGGTCCCCGTCCACGGCTACCGCCGCTCCGGTGACGCCACCCGCTCCGCGCTCCTCGCCCGTGTCGAGGCCTATCTGGAGGCCGCTCCCGACGGCGTCGGCGGCATCGTGGTCCAGCAGTCCACCGAGGACGCCGACTCCGAGGTGTGGAACCTCCTCTACAGCGACCCCTCCTTCCGCCCCCTCCTGGAGAGCGGCCGCCTCGCCTTCGAGCTGAAGACCGGCCAGGGCGCCAAACCCGGCCTCGGCGGCATGACCGTCGTCGGCCGCGCCGAGGCCGAACAGCTCGCCCGCCGCTTCACCGTCCGCGAGGTCTTCGGCGAGACCGCCCCCCACCGGCTGCGCTGCGCCACTCCCGGCACCTTCACCGAGGAGATCCTCCGCCAGCAACTCCGCTTCATGCGCAACAACTTCCCCAAAGCCCGCACCTGGGTGAAGTTCCACCCCGGCCGCGACATCGGCCACGCCGCCCGCACCGCCTGGGCCGCCGGAGCCGACGCCGTCACCGTGGACGGCGCCGAGGGCGGCACCGGCTGGGCCCCCGGCGTCTTCCTCGACCACGTCGGCCTGCCCCTCGCCGAGACCCTGCGGCGCGTCGGCCGCCCCGACGGCTGCCTCCTCGCCACCGGCGGCGTCTGGGAAGGCGGCCGGGCCGTCCGCGCCCTCGCCCTCGGCGCCACCGCCGTCGGCCTCGGCCGCGCCGCCCTCGTCGCCGTCGACGAGGACCCCGAGCACGGCCTGGAACGCCTCGTCGACGCCCTCGCCCTCGAACTGCGCCTCCTCGTCAGCGCCCTCGGCGCGTACACGCCCGGCGCCCTGACCCCCGAGGACCTGTGGTCCCCGGACCAGGACACGGCTCCGGACCCGTGGCCGGCCACGACAGCCCGATGTCCCTCATGACCCCGGCCCGCCGCCGTCGCCCCCCGCGCGCCGTCCGGGCCCGCTTCTCGGTACGGGAGGTCCCCGGCATCACCGTCGCGGCGGCCGGTGACCGGCGCGTCCTCCCGTACGGCCTCGACGGCACCGCCCGCCGCACGGCCCAGCGCGTCCTCGCCGAGGCCGGCCGCGGCTACCTCGGCGGCCACGTCGAACTGCGCGCCCCGCGCCACGTCCCGGCCCGCACCCTGCGCCGGGCCACCACCCGCGCGGTGGCCGCGGCGGTCACCACCGGCCTCCGCCCCTCCGCCCGCCCCGCGGCCGCACCCGTCCGGCAGGCCCCGGCCCCCGCGGCGGGGGGCCGGGCCCGGGGCCGGACCGGCCCGTGACGAGGGGGCGAGCCCGCGCCGCCGGACACGAGCACCGCCCCTGAGAGCCACGTCCCACACCGTCAGCGCCCGCCCCCCGACAGAAAGCGACCCCATGGCAACGCCCACCCCGCCCCTCCCGCCCGTCGGGCGCGGCGTCGACCGGCGACGGATCGTCGGTCTGGTCGCCGGGCAGGCCGCCGTCCAGGCGGGCAGCTTCGCCCTGCTCATCGCCATGAGCTGGACTGCCGTCCAGCTCGGCGGCCGGGGCGCCGTCACCGCCGTGACGCTCGCCGCCACCCTGCCCCGCGCACTCCTGCTCCTCTTCGGCGGCGCGCTCACCGACCTGCTCGGCCCCCGCGCCCTGCTGCTGCGCACCACCGGCGTCCGCGTCCTCGTGCTCGCGGCGGGGGCCGTCGTCACCGCCACCACCCACTCCCTGTGGCCGCTCGTCGTCATCGCCCTCGCCGACGGCGTCCTGCTGGGCCTCGGCGGCCCGGCCGCCGGCGTTCTGCTGCCGCGACTGGCACCACGGGAGCACCTGGGGCGCGCCAATTCCCTCTTCTCCATGGTGCTGCGGCTCGCCCCGCTCGCCGGCTCGCCCCTCGGGGCCTGGCTGGTGGTCGTCGGCGGACTGCCGTTCGCCATGGCGGGCGCCGCGGCCGGCTGCGTCCTGTGGCTGGGCTGCGCCGCGTACGTCACGCACGGCATGGCCCGGCCCGAGCCCGCCCCGCAGGGGCCCTCACTGCTGCGCCGGTCGGGTGACGGCTTCCGGCTCCTGGCGGCCCACCCGCGCCTGCGGTGGATGTTCGTCGCCTGCTTCGCCATGGACCTGGCATTCCTGTGGCCGGCCGAGGTGGCCCTGCCGCTGCGCGCCGCCGAACGGGGCTGGGGCGTCGGCGCGGTCGCCCTCGTCCTCGCCGCGTTCAGCGCGGGCGCGCTCGCCTCGGCCGCGCTGGGCGCCGCCCTCGCCCACCGCGTGCCGGCCTCGTTCAAGCTGGTGCTGACCGGCGCCGGCCTCGCCGCCGGCATGGGCGTCATGGCGCTCGTCCCCTCGCCGGGCGCCCTCGCCGGCACGGCCGCCGCCGTCGGACTGCTGTCCGGTCTCAACGGCCCGGCTCTCCTGACGGCCTATCAACAGGTCGTGCCGGACGGCAGGATGGGCGCGGCGATGTCCACCTTCGCGCTGTCCGGGATCGGAGCCGCACCTCTGTCGCTGGCCCTGTTCACCCCGGTCTCGCTGCAGCTCGGCGTCACCGGCACCTGGCTGCTGTGCGCCGCCCTCGCCCTGGTCTCGCCGCTCGCCGCGGCCGTCGCCCTGCGCGCAGGGACGGAGAAGGCCGCGGACCGGAGCACCGGCGACCGCGTCCGTACCGTCCCGGAGACCACCGTCACGTCCGTGTGAGGCAGAGATGAGTCCGCTGACCCCAGCACCCCCGCCCGAGCTGTACGCCCCCGGGCCCGCCGGCCCCCCGTACCCCGATCCGCTGCCGCCGCTGCCCGCGGCACTGCCCAGGCCGCCCGAGGCCCGGCCGCTCCGTCCCGGGCTGTGGCTGGTCCCCACCGAGACGCACCGGGACAGCGCCGCCCGGTACGCCCCCCTCGTCCTGGACGCGGCCGAACTGGCCCGCGCCGAGGAGTTCCGGCGGCCCGGTGACCGCGCCACCTACCTGTGCGCGCACGTCGGGCTGCGCCGGCTGCTCGGCGCCCACCTCGGCATCGCGCCCCGCGCCGTGGTGGTGGAGCGGGCTCCGTGCCCCTGCTGCGGCGGCGCGCACGGCCGGCCCGTCCTCGCGGACGGCGGCCCGCACTTCTCGCTCTCGCACTGCGAGGGCCTGAGCCTGATCGCCGTCGCCGCCACCCCGGTCGGCGTGGACATCGAACGGGTTCCGGCGCCGCACCTCGTGGCGGAGGCCGCCGAGGTGCTCCACCCGGCCGAGTCCGCCGAACTGGCCGCCCTGGACGGGACGCTCCGCCCGGCCGCCTTCGCGCGGGTCTGGACGCGGAAGGAGGCGTATCTGAAGGGGCTCGGCGTGGGGCTCGGCGCCGACCCCGCGGCCACGTACGTCGGTGCCGGTCCGACTCCTTCCGCTCCGCCGGGCTGGCTCCTCACCGACGTGACCGTGCCGTCCGGCCACCGGGCGGCGGTCGCCGTCCGCCGCTGAGCTGCGGGCGCGCCGGCCCGCCCGCGCCGGTGGCCGGCGCGCCGGGCCGTCAGGACGGGCCGGCGCGTCCCGGCGTGAGGCGGCGGCTCAGCGCGCCGGGCCACCAGGCCACCGGTCCGAGGTCGCGGACCAGCGCCGGGACCAGGAGGGAGCGGACCACGAGGGTGTCGAGGAGGACGCCGAACGCCACGATGAAGGCGATCTGGACGAGGAAGGCCAGCGGGATGACGCCGAGCGCGGCGAAGGTCGCCGCGAGCACCACGCCCGCCGAGGTGATCACCCCGCCGGTGGCGGTCAGACCGATGCGGACGCCCTCGTCCACGCCGTGGCGGAGGGACTCCTCGCGGACCCGGGACATCAGGAAGATGTTGTAGTCGACACCGAGGGCGACGAGGAAGACGAAGCCGTACAGCGGCACCGACGCGTCCGTCCCGGTGAAGCCGAGGAGGTGCTCGAAGACGAGGGCCGAGACCCCGAGCGTGGCGGCGAAGTTGAGCGCGACGGTGGCGACGAGCAGCACCGGCAGCACCAGGGAGCGGAGGAGGGCCACCAGGATCACCAGGATGACCGCCAGGACGACCGGCACGATGACGGCGCGGTCCCTCGCGGCGGTGCGCTGGGTGTCGTACTGCTGCGCCGTGGTGCCGCCGACGAGGGCGTCAGCCCCGGGGACGGCGTGGACGGCGGTACGGAGCCGGGGGAGGGTCTCGCGCGCGGCGTCGCTGTCGGCGGCGTCCGCGAGCGTGGCGTCGATCCGTACCCGGCCGTCGACCGCCGGCGGCGCGCCGCGCGCGGGACGGCCCGCGCCGTCCACCGGGTGGGCCGAGACGACGCCCGGCACGCCCTGGGCGGCGGCGGCGACCTCGCCGGCCGCGTCGGCGTCGGCGATGATCACCGCGGGGTTGCCCGCCCCGCCGGGGAAGTGACGGCCGAGCGTCTCCTGGGCGGCGACGGACGGCGCGTCGTTCACGAAGATCTCGTCGAAGGGCACGCCCCGGGAGCTGAGGGCGGGCGCGAAGGCCGCGCAGGCCAGGAGGCCGGCGAGGGTGAACGCCCACACCCGGCGCGGCGCGCGGTCGACCAGGGCGGCCACCCGCTCCCAGACGGCCCGGCCGCCCTTCGCCGGACCGGCGTCGTGCGGGGCCGGACGGGCCGGCCAGTACGCGGCACGGCCCGTGAGGACCAGGGCCGCCGGCAGGAAGGTGAGCGCGCCGAGCACCGCGCAGACGATGCCGATCGCGCCGACGGGGCCGAGCGCCCGGTTGTTGGAGAGGTCGCTGACCAGCAGGGCCACCAGGGCCAGGGCGACGGTGGCGGCGCTCGCGACGATCGGCTCGACGGAGCGGCGGAGCGCCTTGCGCATCGCGGAGAAGCGGTCGGCGCCGGGGGCGGCGAGCTCCTCGCGGAAGCGGGCCGCGAGCAGCAGGGCGTAGTCGGTGGCGGCGCCGATGACCAGGATGGAGAGGATGCCCTGCACCTGGCCGTCCACGCGGACCAGGCCCGCGTCGGCGAGGACGTACACGAGGGCGCAGGCCAGGCCGAGCGCGAAGACCGCGCCCAGCATGATCAGCACCGGCAGCAGCACACTGCGGTAGACGACCAGCAGGATCAGGAGCACGGTGACGAGGGCGACGCCGAGCAGCAGGCCGTCGATGCCGGAGAACGCGCCGGACAGGTCGGCCTGGGTGGCGGCGGGCCCCGCGAGCCGGACGGTGGTCCCCGGCACCGAGCCGGCCGCCCGCCGGATCTCGTCGAGCGCGTCGGGCAGCGCGTCGTCGAGTCCGGGCCGCAGCGGGACGACCGCGCGCAGCGCCCGGCCGTCCTCGGCGGGCAGGGCGACGGACGGGGGTCCGGCGAGTTCCGGCCGGCCGGCGAGCGCGGCGACCGCCCGGGTCGCGCGGCCGGCCGCGCCGGGCTCCAGTGTTCCGCCGCCGTCGGCCGTCCACACCACGATCGCGGGGACGGCCTCGGAGGTGCGGAAGGCCTTCTGCTCCTCCAGGACCCGCGTCGACTCGGCGCTGCGCGGCAGGAAGGCCGCCTGGTCGTTGGTGGCGACCTCGCCCAGCCGGCCGGCGAAGGGACCGAGGGCGCCGCCGACGACCAGCCAGACGGCGAGGAGCGCCAAGGGCAGCAGGAGCCGGGTCCGGGGCGGGGGAGTCGTACGGGGAGGGCGGGGCGAGCGGGGCATCAGGCCTCCGGAGAAATTGCTCGACAGTTCATTATCTCAATGATTGAGAGAGTTTTTATCACGGTGGCCCCCGTGCCCGGCGCGGCGCCCCGGGACCACGGGAGAAACGGCCCCGCACCACCTTCTACGGTCCCGGCGGGCCGTGCGGACGCACCGCGCCGGGGGAAGTTCAGCGGCGCGGTACGCGCAGCGCGCCGAGCTCCTCGTTCAGGACGGTCAGAAAACGCAGCGCCACCGCCAGCTCCTCCGGGGCGAACCGCTCCCGCGCCCGTTCCGTCGCCTCCGCCAGCGGCAGGAAGTACCGCCGCGCCGCCGCCCTCGCCCCGTCCTCGTACCGCACGTGCACGACCCGCCGGTCCGTGCTCTCCCGCGTCCTGCGGATGTGCCCGGCCCTCTCCAGCCGGTCCAGACAGGCCGTCACCGCCCCCGAGGTCAGTCCGAGATGCTCCCGCAGCCGCCCCGGCGTCAGCGGCTCCTCGCTGTCCAGGACCACCGCCAGCGCCTGGACGTCGGTGGGGTGCAGCCCCTGCGCCTGGGCGAAGCCGTGCACCAGACGGTTGATCTCGCCCTGCGTCCGCCGCAGCGCGACGGCGAAACTCTGCAGGTCACCCGGCGCGTTCCGCGGGTCGGGACGGGTGTCTCGGTCTTCTTCGCTGGCCACGCGTTCAGCCTATAGACACCCCTGGACGGCGGTCCGCCGCATCCGCCCGGGCCGCGCGCGCGGAAGAGAGGGAGAAGAATCACCGGGGGCACCGCGCCCGCGCGAGACCCCGCCCCACCCGTCCGGGGACGAAACGGAGCAGACCCCATGGCGACGCACCACCCCCGCCCCCCGACCGGCACCGGCCCGGTACCGGCGCCCGGCGGCGACGCGGCCCCGCCGCTCCTCTGCCTGGTGACCGGAGCCGGCGGCTACATCGGAGGACGGCTCGTCCCCGCGCTCCTCGACGCCGGCCACCGCGTCCGCTGCCTCGCCCGCACCCCGGCCCACCTGCGCGACCACCCGTGGGTGAACCGGACCGAGGTGATCCGCGGTGACGTCACCGACGCGGCGACCCTGCGGCCCGCCTTCGACGGCGTGGACGTCGCCTACTACCTCGTCCACTCCATGGGAGCGGGCCGCGACTTCGAGGAGACCGACCGCCGGGCCGCCCGCACCTTCGCCGCCGAGGCCCGCGCCGCAGGAGTCCGCCGCATCGTCTACCTCGGCGGACTCACCCCCGCCGACATCCCCGAACGGGAACTCTCCCCGCACCTGCGCTCCCGGGCCGAGGTCGGCCGCATCCTGCTCGATTCCGGCGTCCCCACCACCGTCCTGCGGGCCGCCGTCGTCATCGGCTCCGGCTCCGCCTCCTTCGAGATGCTCCGCTACCTCACCGAGCGCCTCCCCGTGATGGTGACCCCGCGCTGGGTCGGCACCCGCGTCCAGCCCATCGCCGTCGGCGACGTCCTGCGCTACCTCGTCGGCAGCGCCACCATGCCCCCGGACGTCAACCGCGCCTTCGACATCGGTGGCCCCGACATCCTGCGCTACCACGACATGATGCTGCGGTACGCCGCCGTCGCGCGCCTGCCCCGGCGGCTCATCCTGCCCGTGCCCATGCTCACCCCCCGCCTCTCCGGCCAGTGGATCGGACTCGTCACTCCCGTCCCCGCCTCCCTCGCCCGCCCGCTCGCCGAATCCCTGCGGTACGAGGTCGTCTGCGCCGAACACGACATCGCCGCCCACGTGCCCGACCCGCCCGGCACGCCCATGCCCTTCGAGGAGGCCGTCGCGCTCGCCCTGCGCCGCGTCCAGGAGGCCGACGTCACCACCCGCTGGTCCTCCGCCTCGCTCCCCGGCGCCCCGGGCGAGCCGCTGCCCACCGACCCCGACTGGGCGGGCGGCAGCCTCTACACCGACGTCCGGGAACGGGCCGTCGACGCCTCCCCGGAGGCCCTGTGGCGGGTCGTCGAGGGCATCGGCGGCGAGAACGGCTGGTACTCCTTCCCCGTGGCCTGGGCCGTCCGGGGCTGGCTGGACCGGCTCCTCGGCGGCGTCGGCCTGCGGCGCGGCCGGCGCGACGCGGCCCGCCTGCGGGTCGGCGACGCGCTCGACTTCTGGCGGGTCGAGGAGATCGAGCGGGGCAGCCTCCTGCGCCTGCGGGCCGAGATGCGGCTCCCGGGACTGGCCTGGCTGGAGATGTGCGTCGAACCGGACGGCGCCGGGCGGTCCCGATACCGGCAGCGCGCCCTGTTCCACCCGCACGGACTCGGGGGCCAGGTGTACTGGTGGAGCGTGGCCCCGTTCCACGCCGTCGTCTTCGGCGGCATGGCGAGGAACATCGCCCGCACGGCCGAACGCGGCGGAGGCGACCGGGCGGCCCGGCGCGGCGCGCCCCGTCGCACGGCCCGCCGCCCGCACGCGCCCCCGCATCCGTGAGGGGCCGGCGGACCGAAGAGGGGGAAGGCAGCACACCAGCCCACCGGCCCGGGCTACCGGCCCGCCCGGTGACCGAATCCCGGAAGTGACCGCCATGAGCGTCGCCGTCGTCCTCTTCACCGCCGACCTCCGTCTGCACGACCATCCGCCCCTGCACGCCGCCGTGACATCGGCGGACGCGGTCGTGCCGCTGTTCGTCCGCGACCCCGCCGTCGACCGCGCCGGCTTCGCGGCTCCCAACCGGCTCGCGTTCCTCGCCGACTGCCTGGCCGACCTGGACGCGGGCCTGCGGAAACGCGGCGGACGACTCGTCGTACGGAACGGGGACACCGTGACCGAGGTGTGCGCCGTCGCACGGGAGACCGGCGCCGGCGAGGTCCATGTGGCCGCCGGGCACTCCGCCTTCGCCCGCGCCCGCGAGGACCGGCTGCGGCGCGCCCTGGCCGCCGACGGCCGGCACCTGCGCGTGCACGACGCCGTGACGACCGTGGTCCCGCCCGGCGACGTCACCCCGCAAGGATCCGACCACTTCGCCGTGTTCACCCCCTACCACCGGCGGTGGTCCGGCGTACCGCCGCGGGCACCGCTCCCGGCGCCCCGGACGGTTCGGGTGCCCCCGGAACCGCGCTCCGAGGAGCTGCCCGGCCGCGCCTCCGTGGCCGGTGTCTCCCCGGCCCTGGCCACCGGCGGCGAACGCGAGGGCCGCAAGCGGCTGCGGGCCTGGATCGCCCAGGGCCTCGACGCCTACGAGGACCGCCACGACGACCTCGCCGGCGACGCGACCTCGCGCCTCTCCCCGTACCTCCACTTCGGCGCCGTCTCCGCGACCGAGGCCCTCCATCTCGCCCGCGCCCG
>NZ_JAPSIW010000126.1 GCF_031178505.1 Streptomyces sp.
CCCCGGTGCGGGGCGGTCCCCTTGTAACGGAAGGTGTGCGGGCCGGAGGCGAGGCGGCTCGCCGGCCAGTCCGCGCGCGCCAGGTCGAGGCCCCGGTACTTGTCGTTGCCCGCGCTGCACAGCTCGCCGTCCGGGATCAGCCGCCGGTGCTGCCCGGCCGCGTTCGCGACGTTCACCGCGTTCCAGTCGTAGAAGGCCTGCGCGCCGCTCGCCGCCACGGCCGCCCGGCACGCCGCCGAGTCCGGGGACTCGGGCCCCTCCGCGTAACAGGCCGAGACCCGGCTCACCGGGTCCGTCATCGACCCGTGCGCGGCGGCCGGTACGGCGGTGAGCCCCGCCAGGGCGAGGGCGGCGGTGACGGTGACGGCGGACGCGGCGGTACGGCGAGGGGACATGCGGGGACAGCTCCTTCGGCGGGAGGGGTGGGGGACACCGGAAAGCTAGCCGCCGCCGGCCGCCGAAGAGCCGGTGAAGGAAGGGCTCGGGCGATTCTTAGGGCCGCGTTGAGGCGGGGGTAAGAGCCGCATCGGAAAGGCGCCGTGAACGCCTCAGACCAGCCGCCGGTACCGCCGCTCGGGGCGGCCCGTCCCCCCGTACCGCAGCGAGACCTCCACCCGGCCCGTCTCCGCGAAGTACTCCAGATACCGGCGCGCGCTCACCCGGGACAGCGAGCCCGCCACCGCGCACTCCGTCGCGGACAACCCCTCCGGGTGCGCCCGCAGGATGCCGTCCACCAGCTCCGCCGTGTGCGCCGCCAGCCCCTTCGGCAGCTCGCGCGACCCGCGCGGCCGGGCCCCGAAGATCCGGTCCACGTCCTCCTGCCGCACCTCGTCCCGGTCGTCGAGCCGGCTGCGCACCGAGGCCACGTGCCGCAGCTGCTCGTGCAGCGCCGCCTGGCTGAACGGCTTGATCAGGTAGTGCAGGGCCCCGGCCCGCAGCGCCGACCGGATCGTGCCCACGTCCCGCGCCGCCGTGATGAAGAGGGCGTCCACCCCGAGCCCGGCGGCGCGCAGCTCCCGCAGCACCCGGACCCCGTCCATGTCCGGCAGGAACACGTCGAGCAGCACCAGATCGGGACGCAGCCGCTCGGCCTCCCGCAGCGCCTCCGCGCCGCTGTGCGCGACCCCCGCCACCGAGAAGCCCGCCACCGCCGACACATAGCGGCAGTGCAGCTTGGCGACCATGAAGTCGTCGTCCACCACCAGCACGTTCGTCACGCCGACCCACGCTAGGACGCGACCACAACGACCACAACGTCCGTTGATTGCGGAAGAGAGACAGCTTCTTAACGCGCGGGCAACATGTGGGCCACTTCACCACCACCTACCGAGAGGCGGCACCCTTGCGTCCACGCACCCCCCTCGCCCTCCTGGGAGCGGCACTGCTGGTGCTCGTGGGGCCGCCGCTGCTCACCCCCGGCAGCGGCTCCGACACCGGCACCCAGATCCCCGGCCTGCGCCTGATGGTCCCCAACACGCCCGGCGGCGGATACGACATCACCGCCCGCACCGCCGCCAAGGACGCGGAGGAGGCCGGGCTCACCGGCGACGTCGAGGTCTTCAACCTGCCCGGCGCGGGCGGCACCGTCGGCCTCACCCGGCTCGTCGGCGAACGCGGCAACGGCCGCCTCGCCATGTCCATGGGCCTCGGCGTCGTCGGAGCCGTCCACACCAACAAGACGCCCCGCACCCTCGCCGACACCACCCCGATCGCCCGGCTCACCGAGGAGCAGGACATCGTCGTGGTCGGCAAGAACTCCCCGTACCGGACCCTCCAGGACCTCCTCGCCGCCTGGCGGAAGGACCCCGGCAAGCTGCCCGTCGGCGGCGGCTCCTCGCCCGGCGGACCCGACCACCTCGCCCCGATGCTCATGGCCCAGGCCGCCGGCATCCCCCCGAAGGAGGTCAACTACGTCCCCTTCGACGGCGGCGGCGAACTCCTCGCCTCCATCCTCGGCAACAAGGTCGCCTTCGGCGTCTCCGGCGTCGGCGAGTACCTCGACCAGATCAAGGCGGGCGAACTGCGGCTCCTCGCCGTCACCGGGCCCCGGCGGGTCCCCGGACTCGACGCGCCCACGCTCCGCGAGGCCGGCCTGGACACCGAGTTCACCAACTGGCGCGGCGTCGTCGCCCCGCCCGGCCTCACCGACGCCGAACGCGACAAGCTCGTCGGCCTCGTCACCGCGCTCCACGCCTCCCCGCAGTGGAAGCGGTCGCTGGAGACCCACGGCTGGAACGACGCCTTCCTGCCCGGCGAGCAGTTCGGTGCCTTCCTCACCGAGCAGAACGC
Organism: Streptomyces sp.; assembly: GCF_031178505.1. GTDB lineage: Bacteria > Actinomycetota > Actinomycetes > Streptomycetales > Streptomycetaceae > Streptomyces > Streptomyces gulbargensis. The sequence goes on from NZ_JAPSIW010000126.1 coordinate 2,290, forward strand.
CCGCGTCGACACGGTCCTGAAGGAGCTCGGCCTGTGACCACCCCGCTCAAGGAACGGCTGCGCGGACGCTCCGAACTCGGCGTCGGCGTCCTCCTCTTCCTCCTCGGCGTCCTCGTCCTCACGGACGCCCTCACCCTCGACGCCGACCTCACCGGCCGGGGGCCCGTCGGCCCCGCCACCGTCCCCCTCGTGGTCGGCTCCGGTCTCCTCCTCGTCGCCGTCCTCCTCACCGCCGACGTCCTGCGCGGCGGCCGCGGCGAGGCCGAGGGCGGCGAGGACGTCGACCTCACCGAACCCGCAGACCGGCGCACGGTCCTCCTCCTCGCCGGGGCGTTCCTCGCCTTCGCCGTCCTCATCGGCCCGCTCGGCTTCCCGGTCGCCGGGGCGCTCCTCTTCTGGGGCGCGGCCTTCGTCCTCGGCAGCCGGAACCTCCACCGCGACCCGCTGATCGCCGCCGTCCTCTCGCTCCTCACCTACGCCGTCTTCGACCGGCTGCTCGGAGTGCCGCTCCCGGGCGGCCCGCTGATGGGAGTGCTCTGACCCATGGATTCCCTGACCTCCCTGATCGACGGCTTCGGCACCGCGCTCACCCCGGTGAACCTGCTGTGGGCCGCCCTCGGCGTGCTCCTCGGCACCGCCGTCGGCGTCCTGCCCGGCATCGGCCCCGCCATGGCCGTGGCCCTGCTGCTGCCCGTCACCTACGGACTCGAACCGACCGGCGCGTTCATCATGTTCGCCGGCATCTACTACGGCGCCATGTTCGGCGGCTCCACCACCTCCATCCTCCTCAACACCCCGGGGGAGAGCGCGGCCGTCGTCGCCGCCATCGAGGGCAACCCGATGGCCAAGGCCGGGCGCGGTGCGCAGGCCCTGGCCGCGGCGGCCGTCGGCCACTTCGCCGGCGGCATGATCGGCACGGTGCTGCTCGTCGCCCTCGCCCCGGCCGTCGCCGCGCTCGCCGTCGACATCGGCGCGCCCGACTACCTGGCCCTGATGGTCCTCGCCTTCATCGCGGTGACCTCGGTCCTCGGCTCCTCCCGGATCCGCGGCCTCGCCTCCCTCCTCATCGGCCTCACCCTCGGCCTGGTCGGCCTCGACCAGATGACCGGGCAGCAGCGGCTCACCTTCGGTTCGCTCCAGCTCGCCGACGGCATCGACGTCGTCATCGTCGCGGTGGGCCTCTTCGCCATCGGCGAGGCCCTGTGGGTCGCCGCCCACCTCCGCCGCACGACCGGTGAGGCCCTGCCCGCCGGCCGCCCCTGGCTCGGCCGGGACGACGTACGGCGCACCTGGAAGCCCTGGCTGCGCGGCCCGCTCATCGGCTTCCCGTTCGGCGCGATCCCGGCCGGCGGCGCCGAGATCCCCACCTTCCTGTCGTACGTCATGGAGAAGCGGCTGTCGAAGCACAAGGAGGAGTTCGGGAAGGGGGCCATCGAAGGCGTGGCGGGTCCCGAGTCGGCCGCGTCCGCCTCGGCGGCCGGAACCCTCGTCTCCATGCTGACCCTCGGTCTGCCGACGACCGCCGTCGCCGCCGTCATGCTGGCCGCCTTCCAGCAGTACGGCATCCAGCCCGGACCGCTCCTCTTCGAGCGGGAGCCCGAGCTGGTCTGGGGCCTGATCGCCTCGCTGTTCGTCGGCATGGTGCTGCTGCTCGCGCTCAACCTGCCGCTCGCGCCGGTCTGGGCCCGGCTGCTGCGCATCCCGCGCCCGTACCTCTACGCCGGCATCCTCTTCTTCGCCGCCGTCGGGGCGTACGCGGTGGGCGGCGAGGCGCTCGACCTGGTGGTGCTGCTCGTCATCGGCCTGCTGGGGTTCGGCATGCGGCGGTACGGGCTGCCGGTGCTGCCCGCCGTCATCGGCGTCATCCTCGGCCCGGCCGCGGAACAGCAGCTCCGCCGCGCCCTCCAGATCAGCGACGGCTCCGTGACCGGCCTGGTGAACACCCCGTTCTCGGTCACCGTGTACGCCGTCGTGGCGCTGCTGCTCGCGTGGCCCCTGCTGCGCGGGGCGGCCACAGGGCGAAGGGCCACCGGGGAGTGACGTGACCCGGGGGAGGGAGGCGGGCCGTACGACGGGGGCGTGGCGGTCCGCCAACGCGCCCCCGAAGGGGTGAGAATCGGTCAATCGATGGCCGAATCCGGTATGCCTGGCGGGCAGCACCCTCCCCCCACACCGAAGGGAACCGACCATGCGCGTCCGACTCGCCCCCGCCGTCGCCGCCCTCCTGGCCGCCGCCGGAGCCCCCCTCGCCCACGCCGAGGGGGCCAACGGCCTCTCCGTCGACACCCAGGGAACCCTGGGCCCCGGCACCGCCGTCACCCTCTCCGGCACCTACCGCTGCCTGGACGACAGCGAGGGACCCGTCTTCGTCAGCTCCACCCTCGACCAGGACGGCCGCTCCACGAGCATCGGCGGCACCCGCGCGGTCTGCGACGGGCACCTCCACACCTGGATCAACACCGCCACCCTGAAGGAACCCGTCTTCCGGCCGGGCACCGCCCTCGTACGGGCCGCCCTCCTCCAGCTCGGCACCTCCGACACGGGCCTTCCGCAACCCGGCTTCCTCGCCGTGCAGGACGCGGACGTCACCCTCCGCCGGACCGTGCCCGCCCGGTAGGCCGGCGTCAGCGCAGCAGCTCCACCAGTCCGTCCCGGCCCAGCCGCGCCAGCTCGTCGAGGGCGACCACGGCACGCTCGGCCGCCTCCGGGTCGGAGGCGGTCAGACCACTCGCCGCGAACTCGTCCTCGTCGAGCCGCAACACCTCACTGCCGTCCGCCGACACCCACAGGTCGAGATCGAGATCCTCCACCACCACCCCGGCCCCGCCGATCTCGACCGGGCGGGTGATGTCGCAGTACCAGCCCTTGAGCGCCCCGTCCGCCGACCACACCTCCTTGACCGTGTACCAGCGGTCGCGCCAGTAGTGCTCCACGAAGACGTCGCCCGGCTCGAACCGCACGAAGCCGAAGTCCCGCACTCCCTCGGCCGCCCACGGCGCCCGCACCGACAGCCGGGCCTCCCGCTCCGCCAGCACCTCCGCCGGGTAGCGGATCTTCGTCCGTCCCGCCTTCCTCAGGGTGATCTCAACCGACCGCCCGGACATACCGCACCTCCGTCGCGCGCACCTCGTACCCGAACCACCTGTTGATCGCCAGCATCGGCCCGTTGCGGGCGTCGTTCCCCGTGAACGCCTCCACGTGGCCCGCCGCCCGCGCCCGGTGCAGCGACACGTTCTTGGCCAGCTTCGCCAGCCCGCGCCCCCGGAACTCCGGAGCCGTACCGGTCATCGCGGAGCCGTACCGCCCCAGGCCGTCCGTCCGGGCCGCGCTGAACGCCGCCGGCACCCCGTCCACCACGGCGACCGTCGTCAGCGTCCGGTCGAGCAGCGGATGGTTCCAGGTCGTCTCCAGCCAGTGCGCGTAGTCGTCCAGTTCGGCCCCCACGTCACCCGGCTCGTCGGCCGTCGTCACCGCGTCCAGCGCGAACAGCGGCCGCGGGTCGTCCGCGAAGTCCTCCGCCGCACGGATCTCCACCCCGGCCGGCGGCTCCCCGAGCGGCGGCAGTTCGGCCGCGGCCAGGTCGAGCCGCAGCAAGTGCGCCGAACGGCTCGGCGCGTACCCGCGGCGCTCGGCGAAGCCACGGCCCGCCGGTTCGTCCAGGACCCAGCTGTAGAGGGTCGTCGCACCGCGCTCGGCCAGGTGCTCCTCGGCGGCGCGCACCAGCAGCGCCCCGGCGCCGCGCCCCCGGTGGGCCGGATGGACGTACACGTTGAGCTCACCGATGCCCGGCTCGGGCGCCTCGTGGGCGAGGCCCACCTCGGCCGTGCCGATGACCTCGCCGTCCTCCGCGACGGCGACCAGCGGACGGGCGTGGCTGTCGGGGTGGGCGTGCGCCCAGTCGTAGGCGGTCTGCTCGGCGGTGGCCAGCAGATACGGCAGCGCGGCCCGGCGGGCCCGGGCGAAACCCTCGGCGTCCTCGGGGCGTACGTCACGGACGATCACAGTCATGGCCCCGCACGCTACGGGGGAGCGGCCTGTCACCGCCTCCCATTTTCGGGTGTGGTGGGGGCAGAATCGGCGGGGTGACACTGACATTCGCCGTGGACCACCAGTCCACCACCGCTCCCTACGAACAGTTGCGTGCCCAGATCTCGGAGCGGGCCAGGTCGGGCAGACTGCCGGTCGGTTACAAGCTGCCGACGGTACGGGGCCTCGCGGAGCAGCTGGGGCTCGCCGCGAACACGGTCGCCAAGGCGTACAAGGCACTCGAGGCGGACGGGGTGATCGAGACGCGGGGCCGGCACGGCACCTTCGTCGCGGCGGCCGGCGACGCGGCCAGCCGGCGGGCCGCCACCGCCGCCGCCCAGTACGCCGAGGAGGCCCACCGCCTGGGCCTCAGCCGCGAGGACGCGGAGGCGGCCGTGCGCGAGGCGCTGCGCGCCGCCTACGACACCGTCTGACCGGCCCCCGGCCCCGCTCCTACAGGTAGAGGCCGGGGGCGGCCTCACGGGGCTGCGGGAGGCCGGGGGCCGGGGTACCCCGCCGCAGCGCGTACAGCTCCGCGAGCGTCGCGCCGTCGTGCGGCACGTCCTCCTCCCTGCCCAGCCAGGACACCGCCTCCGCCCGGGTCAGCGGGCCCACCTCGATCCGGGCCAGGCAGCGGCCCGGGCGGACCACGGCCGGGTGGAGCCGCTCCAGGTCCTCGTTGGTGGTGACGCCGACGAGGACGTTGCGGCCCTGCCCGAGCAGACCGTCCGTCAGGTTGAGCAGCCGCGACAGGGCCTGCCCGGCCTCGTGCTTCGCCCCGCCCCGGATGAGCTCGTCGCAGTCCTCCAGAAGCAGCAGCCGCCAGCGGCCGTTCTCCGTGCCCTCGTCCTCCCCGATGGCGATGTTCATCAGATAGCCGACGTCGGTGAAGAGCCGCTCGGGGTCGAGGACGCAGTCCACCTGGCACCAGTCGCGCCAGGACCGGGCGAGCGTCCGCAGCGCCGAGGTCTTGCCCGTGCCGGGCGGACCGTGCAGCAGCAGGAGCCGGCCCGTGACGTCCTCGGGCCGGGTCCCCATCAGCCGGTCCATGGAGGCGGCCACCGGCGCCGAGTAGTTGGACCGGATCTCCTCCCACGTCTCCGCGCCGATCTGCCGGGTGGTCCGGCGCGGCCCGCGCTGCGGGGCCACGTGCCAGAAGCCCATCGTCACGTTCCCCGGCTCCGGTTCCGGCTCGTCCTTCGCCCCGTCCGTCGCCTCCTTCAGGATGCGCTCGGCCAGCTCCGCGTCGGTGGCCGTGACGGTCACGTCGGCGCGGTGGTTCCAGCGGGAGGCGAGCAGCGTCCAGCCCTCGCCCTCGGCCAGGACGGAGCTGCGGTCGTCGTCCTTCGACCTCCTCAGCACCCGCGCACCGGCCGGGAGCAGAGTGGCCTCCGGCTTCGCGCGGTCCAGGGTCGTGCTGTGCGCGTGCGGCTGTTCCCCGGTCGCGAACCGGTCGACGAACAGCGCGTCGATGACGTCCGACGGCGAGTCGCTGTCGTCGAGGTTGATGACGAGGGGCAGCGGCCGCCGCGGACCGGACGGAACCGGTGGGGTGTCAGGCATGGCGCCCATGATCCGCCACCCCCGCGGCGCGCGCACCGGATTTTGGGCCGGTACGCGGGTGTCAGATCCAGTGCCCCCGTACCGCACCCCGGGCCCGCCGCACCAGCGCGTACCCCTTCGTCAGGGCCCGGTCGGCCGCGAAGTTCCGCCCGAGGGCCCGTTGCTCGACGAGCCGGGTGAACTCCCCGATCCCGGTGGAGCGGCGCACGGTCAGCCGTTCGAGGGCGTACGGTCCCTGGCGGCGGCGGGCCGGCGCGTTGCCGACGGCCAGCGCCTGGGCGAACCCGGCCTCCCGCACCGCCGTGCGCACCCGTCGGCTGGAGTACCCGTAGGGGTAGGCGAAGGAGACCGGGGCGGTCCCCAGCTCCTCGGCGACGATCTCGCGGCAGCGCAGCGCCTCGAAGCGGAGCCGGCCGGCGTCGAGCTGGTCGAGCTGGGGGTGGGTGTGGCTGTGCCCGCCGATCTCCGTGCCCGCGCCGGCCAGCTCCCGCACCTGCGCCCAGTCGAGCATGGTGTCGAGCGCGCCCCCCTCCTGCCACCGGCCGCGCAGCCAGCCGGTGGAGACGAAGACCGTACTGGCGAAGGCGTGCCGGGCGAGCACGGGCAGCGCGTGGCGGTGCACGCCCTCGTACCCGTCGTCGAAGGTGATGAGGAGCGGGCGGGCGGGCAGCGGTCCGCCGGAGCGCCAGGCCGCGGCGAGCGCGGCGGTGGTCACCGGGGTGAACCCGCGCTCGGCCACCACCTCCATCTGCGCGGCGAAGGCCGCCGGGGAGACCGAGAGCCCCCGGGCGGCGGGCGCGGGGTCGTCGGCGACGGCGTGGTACATCAGGATCGGTACGGGCCCGGCCGTGCCCGGAGCGCCCGGGGTGTTCCCGCTCACGCGACGGCCTCCGCGCCCTCGGCCGATCCGGGGCCCGGTACGGCCGGGCTTCCGGCGGGCGTGAGGTCGGCGATCGGCCCCCAGGAGAAGCGGGGGCCGCCACGGCGGGCGCGGAGGGTGCCGAGGGCGTAGCCGCCTGCCGCGAGGGTCACGCCGGTGAGGATCGCGCCGGCCCGCCCCGCCCCGCCGGCCCGGCCGCGCAGCGCGTCCTTGAGGCCCCGTACCACTCCGGCGGGGAGCACCCGGGTGGTGTAGCGCCGTTCGGACTCCAGGCCCTTCTGCGCGCCGACGCTCCGGGCGACGAGCGCCTTGGACAGGCCCTCGGCGTAGGTCCGGGTGCGGAAGTAGCCGAAGCGCTCGCGGACCGGGGGCACCGTGTGGTGGATGACGGCCCGGTCGTCGATGAGGAGCACGGCCTCGGGCAGGGCCTCGGCGAGCCGGATGCAGAGTTCCGTCTCCTCGCAGCCGAGGGGCCGCCGGTCGCCGTCGCGCCCGATGCCGGTGGCGAAGCCGCCCGCCGCCGCGAAGGCGCTGCGGCGGAAGGAGGCGTTGCCGCCGAGGACGTTGCGGACCCGGACGCGGCCGGGCGGCAGCCCCCGGTACGTGCAGCCGACCACCCAGTCGAACTCCTCGGGGAACCAGACCGGTCGGCGGCCGGAGGCCCAGGCGGGCAGGGTCCGGCCGCCGACGGCCATGACCCGGGGGTCGTCGTAGGCGGCGGCGAAGTGGTGGAGCCAGTCCCGTTCGGCGACGGCGTCGTCGTCGAGGAAGGCGACGAACTCCCCGCGGGCGGCGGCGATGCCGGTGTTGCGGCCGGAGGAGAGGCCGCGGGGGCCCGCGTTGGCGAGCACCCGCACCTCCCCGGTCAGCAGCTCGTCCGCGTACTGCTCGGCCAGCCGGGCCAGCAGCCGCGCGTTGTGGTCGACGACGAGCAGGGTCTCCAGCGGGGCCAGGGACTGCTTCCGTACGGAGTCGACGGCGGCGAGGATGTCCCGCCACCGCTCCTCCGTGTAGACACAGATCACCACGGAGAAGCGGAGCGGAGCCGTGCGGTCGCTCAAGACACCTCTCCCCGGGGGACGTTGACGGAGAAGGCGGCCGGCCGTCGGCGGGCCGACCGGCTCACGGCCTTCTCCTTGAGGATCACCTTGAGGACCCGGATGCCGTCGCGGACCGCGTTGAGGTTGCTGACGCCGTGGATGCGCAGGTACTCGTGGCTGGGCACTTCCTGCACCCTGAGGCCGGCCTTGACCACCCGGATGTTGATGAGGGTCTCGATCTCGAAACCGGTGCAGTCGAGGGTGATCTTGTCGAGGCAGTGGCGCCAGAAGGCGTTGTAGCCGTAGCAGAGGTCGGTGTACCGCGCGCCGAACTTGCGGTTGACGAGGGTGCACAGGGCCCAGTTGCCCAGTCTCCGGATGAGCGTCATGTCGTCCGTGCCGCCGCCGTTGGCGAAGCGGGAGCCCTTGGCGAAGTCGGCGCCGCCGACGAGGGCGGAGACGTAGGAGACGATCTCCTGACCGTCGGCGGAGCCGTCCGCGTCGACCATGACGATGATGTCGCCGGTGCAGGCGGCGAAGCCGCTGATCAGTGCGTCGCCCTTGCCCTTGCCGACCTGTTTGACGACCTTGACGTCCGGTCGCAGCGCGCGGGCCACGTCGACCGTGTCGTCGGTGGAATTTCCGTCGACCAGGACGACTTCATGAATCCATTCCGGAAGCGTCCGGAAGACGTACGGAAGATTTTCCGCCTCGTTCATTGCCGGGATGACGACACTCACCGGGGGAGTGATCGCCAAATGCGAGGTGATGGCCCGGTACCGGGCGGCTATTCGACTCGGCTCGGTGAATTCTTGGCCCGCGGCCGGGCGCAGGAACGAGCTCATGGGTCTGGTTTCCCTCTCGTCCGGTGGGCCGCCCACCCCTGGGGCGGTCCCGATGGTGTGTCCGGTTCGAAAGGGGGGTTCTCACCCCGCCCGCACGGCGCTGAGATCCGTGCGGGATCGGCAAGTTGGCATGGCTGGCCGCGCGGCATCCGCGACTCGGCGCACGTTCGGACACCGAGCACGGCACCCCCCTACCGCGCCCCGCCCCGGGATCGTCGCGACGCTGGAGCCCTCCCCTGAGCTGCTGTACTGGACGGACCGGTGCGGGTGAGATGTACGACGGTATTGATGAAGGGGACTGTAGGGCAAGTATCGGATCGGTGACCTGCTTTTCCGTAGATTGGCGAAGCTTCAGCGGTCAGATGTGTAACCGTCCCGATCGGATTCGCTCAATCCGTTTGTGGTGTACGGGAAGTGGGGCACGATCATGCCTCTGTGCTTTGTTGTGCGATCGTCCCGTGATCGCGCGCGTCCCTGTCCTGGGACCGGAAGTTCCGCTTCCCGGTGGGGTCGTGCGGTGGAGTGGCTCGAACTCGACGTTCGGTGACGGGAGATCGGCCGGACGGCCCGGAAGTTTTGACATGAACACTTCCGGACGGCCGGATCCGATGCTACTACCTGGTAGCGCAGAGATCCTGCTCCAGGGAGGTTCCATGAAACTGTCCCGATTCGCGGCCTTCTCGTCCTCGCTCCTGCTCGGTGCCGTCCTCGCCCTCACCGGGGCGGGTGCGGCGCAAGCGGCCGAGACCGCCGCCCTCGACTACGTGGCGCTGGGGGACTCGTACTCCTCCGGCGTCGGGGCCGGCAGCTACGACAGCGCCAGCGGCGACTGCAAGCGCTCCACCAAGGCCTACCCGCGGCTGTGGGCCAACGCCAACGCCCCGTCGACCTTCGCCTTCACCGCCTGCTCGGGTGCCCGGACGGGCGATGTCACCGCCAACCAGCTCGGCCCGCTCTCCTCCGCCACCGACCTCGTCTCGATCACCATCGGGGGAAATGACGCCGGGTTCGCGGACGTCATGACCACCTGTGTGCTGCAGTCCGAATCCACCTGTATCAACCGAGTGAATCAGGCCAAGAGTTACGTCGACACCACGCTGCCCGGCAAGCTCGACTCCGTCTACTCGGCCATCCGCTCCAAGGCCCCGGCCGCCCGCGTCGTCGTCCTCGGCTACCCGCGCTTCTACCAGCTGAGCGGCAGCTGCGTCGCCGGCCTCAGCGAGAACGAGCGCAAGGCCATCAACGGTGCCGCCGACCACCTCAACGCGGCCACCGCCAAGCGCGCCGCCGACCACGGCTACACCTTCGCGAGCGTCGTCCCGGCCTTCACCGGCCACGAGATCTGCTCCGGTTCCCCCTGGCTGCACAGCGTCAACTGGCTCAACATCGGGGAGTCGTACCACCCGACCGCCGCCGGGCAGTCCGGCGGTTACCTGCCCAGCTTCCGGAACGTGCTCTGACCGGTCCGGAGCCCGGCCGCCGCACTCCGTCCCCCACCCCCGACTCCGCCGACCCCCGCCCCCGACCTCCGCTCCCCTGACCGTGGCGCCGCGTCTCCCGGGACCGGCGCCCGATTCCCCTACCTGGCGAAGTGAAACACCAGCGCCGCCACGAGCAGGAGCGCGCCCAGCAGCCCGGCGAGCAGGGCCGCACCCCGCCGCGG
>NZ_JAPSIW010000127.1 GCF_031178505.1 Streptomyces sp.
TGGTTCGCGCTGGCCTCGCTGCTGCGCGGGCTCGCCCCGAACGCCGGGGTGCTGGTCGCGGCCCGCGGGCTCCAGGGCGTGGGCGGGGCGCTGCTGACGCCGGGCTCGCTCGCGCTGATCCAGGCCGGATTCCACGAGGACGACCGGGCCCGGGCCGTCGGCCTGTGGTCCGGCTTCGGCGGGGTCGGCGCGGCGGTCGGGCCGTTCGTCGGCGGCTGGCTGGTGGACGGGCCGGGCTGGCGGTGGGTCTTCCTGCTGAACGTGCCGCTCGCCGCCGTGTGCGTGCCGGTGGCGCTGCGGTACGTCCCGGAGTCGCGGGACGAGACCGCGCACGGCCGGTTCGACGTGCTGGGCGCGGTCCTCGGCGCGGCGGCGCTCGGCCTGGTCACGTACGCGCTGATCGCGGAGGCGTGGGGGGCCGCGGTGGCGGGCCTCGCGGCCGGGGCGGGGTTCGTGGGGGTGGAGCGGCGGCGCGCGGAGCGGGCGATGATGCCGCCGTCGATCTTCCGGTCCCGTGTCTTCTCGGCGGTGAACGGGGTGACGCTGGCCGTGTACGCGGCGTTCGGCGGGTTCTTCTTCCTGGCCGCCCTCCAGCTCCAGGTGGTCTCCGGCTACTCGGCGCTCGCCGCCGGTACGGCCCTGCTGCCGACGACCGTGCTGATGCTGCTGCTCTCCTCGCGGGCCGGGGCGCTGGGGGAGCGGATCGGGCCCCGGGTGCCGCTGACGGTGGGGCCGCTGCTGTGCGCCGCCGGGATGCTGCTGATGCTGCGGGTCGGGCCGGACGCCTCGTACGTACGGGACGTGCTGCCGGCCATGGTGGTGCTCGGCCTCGGCATGACGACGCTGGTCGCCCCGCTGACGTCGACGGTCCTCGCCTCCGTCGACGTGGGGCGGGCGGGCCTGGCCAGCGGCATCAACAACGCGGCGGCCCGGGCGGCCGGCCTCCTCGCGGTGGCCGCGCTGCCGCTGCTGGCCGGGATGGGCCCGGAGGCGTACCGCTCGGCGGCCGAGTTCGGGGCGACCTTCCGCCGCGCGATGCCGATGTGCGCGGGCCTCCTCGTGGCCGGCGCCGTCCTCGCCTGGCTGACGATGCGCCCCGCCCTACGCCCCGCCCTGCCCGCCGACTGCCACCCCGACTGCCGTGTCCACTGCGGCGTGACCTCGCCACCCCTGGACCCGGGCGCGGGGGACCGGCGGGGGTGACGCGGCCGTCCGCCGGCGCGGCCCGGTCGTCCCGGTGGCCGGGACGGGCCGCCGCCCGCCGCCGCTGAGGCAGACTGGGGGCCATGGCCATCCATGAGAACCTGCTGGGGGGACCCGCCCCCACCCATCTGCCCGACGAGCCCGCGCCGCGCGAGCTGCTCGCGAACGGGACGGCGCCGGCGGAGGTCGCCGCGCAGTACCCGACCTCCTCGCTCGCCTGGGCCCAGCTCGCCGACGACGCCTTCGGGGCGGGCCGGGTCGTCGAGTCGTACGCCTACGCCCGGACCGGTTACCACCGCGGTCTGGACGCGCTGCGCCGCAACGGCTGGAAGGGCCACGGCCCGGTGCCGTGGGAGCACGAGCCGAACCGGGGCTTCCTCCGCGCGTTGCACGCCCTGGCCCGGGCCGCCGGCGCGATCGGTGAGAAGGACGAGTACGAGCGCTGCACGGCCTTCCTGCGGGACTCCTCGGAGACGGCCGCCGAAACCCTCGGCTGACCCTCGGCGAAGCCCGCGCCCTGCCGCGCGGGCCTGGTCCGGCCTCCGTGCTCCTCCGCGCGGAACGACATCCCCCTGCCGTCCCGGCAGGGGGATGTTCGGTCGGACCCACGCCACCTCTCGAACGTGTGTCCGTATGACGAAGAAGGGATCTACATCGGGGGGTCGATCGTGTCATGATGCGCATGGGACGGCGCGCGCTGCAGCACGCCTCCCGAGGGGACCGGGGCTCCCGTGCCCCCTCCGCGCCGCACGGTGTCCGTGGCGCGCGGAGGGACCGCGCACGGTGGAGCGGACCGCTACCCGGTAGTTCGTATCGAGGAGACAGAAATGTCGACCTTCCCAGGTTCTCCCGATGCCTCCGGAGCCGGTACGGCCGCCGACGCGCCGAACCTCGACTTCGCGGGCACCACGCCGTACGAGGACTACGTCCAGGCCGACGTCCTCACCCACCTCCAGCACCTCCGCTCGGACGACCCGGGCGAGATGGTCTTCCTGGTCACCACCCAGGTCATGGAGCTGTGGTTCACGGTGATCGTCCACGAGTGGGAGACGGCGAGCCGTGCCCTGCGCGAGGACCGTCTGCCGGTCGCGATGGACGCCCTGAAGCGGTCCGTGCGCGAGCTGGAGGCCCTCAACCACTCCTGGCGGCCGCTCTCCCAGCTCACCCCGGCCCAGTTCAACTCCTACCGGGGCGCCCTCGGCGAGGGCTCCGGTTTCCAGTCGGCGATGTACCGGCGCATGGAGTTCCTGCTCGGCGAGAAGTCCGCGTCGATGCTGGTGCCGCACCGGGGCGCCCCGCGCGTCCACGCCGAGCTGGAGAAGGCCCTCCAGGAGCCGAGCCTGTACGACGAGGCCCTCGGCTTCCTCGCCCGGCGCGGCCTGCCCGTGCCCGCCGCCGTGCTCGGCCGTGACCTGTCGCAGCGGTACGAGCCCTCGGCGGAGGTCGAGGCCGTCTGGGCCACGGTCTACGGCGACCCCGAGGGCCACGGCGAGCTGGTCCGCCTCGGCGAGGCGCTCAGCGACGTCGCGGAACTGGTCTGGCGATGGCGCAACGACCACCTGGTGGCGACCCGGCGCGCGATGGGCGCCAAGACCGGCACCGGCGGTTCGGCGGGCGTCGCGTGGCTGGAGAAGCGCGCGCAGAAGAACGTGTTCCCCGAGCTCTGGACGGCCCGCAGCCATGTCTGAGTCGTACGCACAGCGCGCGAAGGCGCTCGACGCCGCCGACGGACTGGCCGCGCACCGCGCGAAGTTCACGCTCGACGAGGAGACCGTCTACCTGGACGGCAACTCGCTCGGCGCGCTCCCCGCGCACGTCCCCGCCCGCATGGCCGAGGTCATCACCCGCGAGTGGGGCGAGCTGCGCATCCGCTCCTGGGACGAGTCCGGCTGGTGGACCGCCCCCGAGCGGATCGGCGACCGGATCGCCCCGATCGTCGGCGCCGCCGCCGGGCAGATCGTCGTCGGCGACTCGACCAGCGTGAACGTCTTCAAGGCGGTCGTCGCCGGTGCCCGGCTCGCCGGGGAGGGCCGGGACGAGATCCTGGTCGACGCCACGACCTTTCCCACGGACGGGTACATCGCCGAGTCCGCCGCCCGGCTGACCGGGCACCGCGTCGTGCCCGTCGACCCGGAGGGGATCGCCGGCGCCGCCGGGGACCGCACGGCGCTCGCCCTCGTCAACCACGTCGACTACCGCACCGGCCGGCTCCGGGACCTGCCCGGGATCACCGCCGCCCTCCACGCGGCGGGCGCGCTCGCCGTCTGGGACCTGTGCCACAGCGCCGGCGCCCTGCCCGTCGGGCTCGACGCGCACGGGGTCGACCTGGCCGTCGGCTGCACCTACAAGTACCTGAACGGCGGCCCCGGCTCGCCGGCGTACCTGTACGTGGCCGAGCGCCACCAGGCCGCCTTCGACTCCCCGCTGCCCGGCTGGAACTCGCACGCCGACCCGTTCGCCATGACCCCCGGCTACCGGGCCGCCGAGGGCGCGCTCCGGGGCCGGGTCGGCACGCCCGACATCCTCTCCATGCTGGCCCTGGAGTCGGCGCTGGACGTGTGGGACGGGGTGCGGATCGAGGACGTACGGGCCAAGTCCCTCGCCCTGACGGACTTCTTCCTGGAGTGCGTGCGGGCGTACGTGCCCGGGGGCCGGGTCACCCCGGTGACACCGGAGGCGCACGCCGAGCGCGGCAGCCAGGTCGCGCTGGCCTGTCCGGACGCGCCCGCCGTGATGGCGGAGCTGATCCGGCGCGGGGTCGTCGGCGACCTGCGGCGGCCCGACGTGCTCCGCTTCGGTTTCACTCCGCTGTACGTCGGTTTCGCGGACGCGGAGCGCGCGGCGCGGATCCTCGCGGAGGTGCTGGACAAGCCGGCGGCCTGAGGGCGCGCGGTCGAATCGCCGCCTGATCCGCGGGGCCCCGGTCCTGGTACCGTCCCCGCAGGTCAGGCCAATTCGGCCCCGTACTCAGGAGGTTGGAACAGCATGCCGGACCCCGCCGCGCGCGATGCCGCCGAAGAAGCCTCGGCCTTCTCGCACCCGGCCGTCGCCCCCGACGCGTCCGCCGTGTACGGCGCGCACCCGGACCAGGTCGTCGACTTCTACGCCCCGCGGGACGGGCGCGAGCGGGCCCCGCTCGTCGTGGTCCTGCACGGCGGCGCCTGGCGGGCGCCGTACGACCGGCGGCACGTCACCCCGTTCGCGGACTTCCTGGCCCGGCGCGGCTTCGCCGTGGCCAACGTCGAGTACCGGCGCGGCTCCCCGATCCCCCGGCAGGGCGGGGAGGCGCCGGTGGCCGGCCGCTGGCCGGAGACCTTCGACGACGTGGCCGCCGCCCTGGACGCCGTACCGGCCCTCGCCGCGGCCCACCTGCCGCAGGCCGACACGCACCGGATCGTGCTCACCGGCCACTCGGCGGGCGGCCAGCTCGCCCTGTGGGCCGCCGCCCGGCACGTCCTGCCGCCCGGTTCGCCCTGGCGGCTGCCGGAACCGGCGCCGCTGCGCGGGGTGGTGGCCCTCGCGCCGATCGCCCACTTCGGGCGCGCGGTGGAGCTGGGCGTGTGCGGGGGAGCCGTGACCCAACTCCTCGGCGGCGAGAAGGCGTACGAGGAGCGGGCCGTGTCCGCCGACCCGGCGGCGCTGCTCCCGACCGGCATCGCCACCACCGTCGTCCAGGGCCGCGAGGACCGGGACGTCCCGTACGCCGTCGCCGACGCCTTCGTCGAGGCGGCCGCCCGGGCGGGCGAGACGGTCGGCCTCACGCTCCTGGAGGACGTCGGCCACTTCCCGCTGATCGACCCGGCGGCGGACGCCTGCGCGGTCGTCGCCGAGGAGATCGCCCAGCTCGCGTTCTGAACCGCCCGAGCGGGGGCCCGGGGCCCCCGCTCCCCGTGCGGCCCGGCACGTGGGGAGGACGGCGCCCCGCCGGGTAGTCCTCAAGGGGGAGGCGGAAGGATCCGCACCGAGCGGGACGACCGCCTTCGCCCGTCCCCGTACGGTGGCCTGCGTGACCGACACACGGACCTCCGACACGAGCCGCAGCCCCGAGTACCGCCTGGCCCAGGTCGCGGTCGGCGGGCTGCGCCAGGAACTCTTCGACGACGCCTTCGCCTACCGGCCGCTGCCGCGCGTGGACACCGGGGGCGGCGGCCTCCGCTTCGTACCGAGGCGGATACGCCCGTACACCGGGTACGTCCCGCACGCCGTGGTGGGGGCGCTCGCCCTCATCGTCCTCTCCATCGGGCTGGACCGTGTGGACGGGGGGCCGGCGTCGGCCCTGTACGTCTTCGCGTCGCCGGTGATCGTCCTGATGACCCTGATCCGGCCGGTCCTCGCCTTCTGGGCGTCGCTCGCCTCCGTCCCCTTCCTCGGGGTCCTCTCCGGCTTCGAGGACGGCTGGCCGTGGGCGGCGAACGTCTTCGCGGCCCATGTCGTCGTCCTGGCCGTGACCGCCGCCCGGACCCGGCCCAGGACCGCCGGCTGGATGTGGCTGGTCACCGCCGCGTACGCCCTCCTGGCGGAGATGCTCCTGGGCGTGGGCAGGAGCTCCAACACCCTGCCGCTGCTGTTCACCTCCGCGCTCGCGCTCCTCGCCGTCACGGTCGTCCAGGTCCGCCGCCAGGCCCGCCAGGAGGTCACCGCCGAGCGGACCGTCACCGCCGAGGAGCGGTCGAAGCGGACCGTCCTGGAGGAGCGCACCACCATCGCCCGGGAGCTCCACGACGTCGTCGCCCACCACATGTCGGTGGTCGCCATCCAGGCGGAGGCCGCCCCCTACCGGGTGGAGAACCCGCCGCCGGAGCTGGAGCAGGCCTTCCGCACGATCCGGGAGAACGCGGTCGCCGCGCTCACCGAGCTGCGCCGCATCCTCGGGGTGGTCCGGGCCGAGGACTACGAGGCGCCGGACGCCCCGCAGCCCACGCTCGCGGACCTGGACGCCCTGGTGGAGAACGTGCGGGCGGCCGGGCTCGGGGTGGAGAAGACGGTGACGGGCGCGGTGCGGGAGCTGCCGCAGGGCGTGGAGCTTTCGGCGTACCGGATCGTGCAGGAGGCCCTGTCGAACGTGCTGCGGCACGCGCCCGGCGCGGTGGCGAAGGTCGAGGTGAGCCATGTGCTGGGCGGTCTGGGCCTGCGGATCGTCAACGGGCCGCCGCGCGGCACGGTGAAGCCCTCGCCGGGGGCGGGGCACGGGATCACCGGCATGCGGGAGCGTGTGACGATGCTGGGCGGGGAGATGACGGCCGAGCCGACCGCCGACGGCGGCTACGAGGTGACGGCCTTCGTCCCCGTGAGCCGTGAGGAGGCCCCGGAGTGACGGTCAAGGTGCTCATCGTGGACGACCAGATCATGGTCCGCGAGGGGTTCTCGGTCCTGCTCGGCGCGATGCCGGACATCGAGGTCGTCGGGGAGGCGGTGAACGGGCGGGAGGCCGTCGACCAGGTCGCCGCCCTCCGCCCGGACGTGGTCCTCATGGACATCCGGATGCCGGAGATGAACGGCATCGAGGCCACCCGCGAGATCGTCGCCGCCGACGCGGACGCGAAGGTCCTCGTCCTCACCACGTTCGACCTGGACGAGTACGTGTACCAGGCGCTGCGCGCCGGGGCCTCCGGGTTCCTCCTCAAGGACGCCTCCGCCCGGCAGCTCGCGGAGGGGGTGCGGGTGGTCGCGGCGGGGGAGGCGCTGCTCGCGCCGACGGTCACGAAGCGGCTGATCACCGAGTTCGCCAAGGCCCCCGAGAACCAGACCCGGCCGACGGCGTCGGCCCGGATCGGGGAGCTGACCGAGCGGGAGACGGAGGTGCTGGTGCTGATCGCCCAGGGCCTGTCGAACGCCGAGATCGCCGACCACCTGGTGGTCGCCGAGTCGACGATCAAGACCCATGTGAGCCGGGTCCTGGTGAAGCTGGGCCTCCGTGACCGGACGCAGGCGGCGGTCTTCGCGTACGAGGCACGGCTGGTACGGGTCGGGGGCTGAGCCCCGGCCGGGGCCCTGCCCCGGGGATCTCGCACCGGCCCCCGCCCGGGCCTCCGCGCCGGGGGCGCGCCCGGGGCCCGTCGTGGGTAGCGTCCGTCCATGGACGCTGCTTTCGACCCCTGGTCGCCGGAGTTCGTCGCCGATCCGTACCCCGCCTACGCCGAGCTGCGCTCCACCGGCCGCGCGCACTGGTTCGCCCCCACCCGGCAGTGGCTGATCCCGCACCACGCGGACGTGTCGGCGCTGCTGCGGGACCGGCGCCTGGGCCGTACGTACACCCACCGCTTCACCCACGAGGAGTTCGGCCGTGCGGCGCCGGACCCGGCCTACGAGCCGTTCCACACCCTCAACGACCACGGGCTGCTCGATCTGGAGGGCGCCGACCACAGCCGGGTCCGGCGGCTCGTGTCGAAGGCGTTCACCCCGGCGAGGGTGGAGCGGCTGGCGCCGGCGGTACGGCGGCTCGCGGCCGGGCTGGTCGGGGAGCTGGTCGCGCGGGGCGGGGGCGACCTGCTGGCGCTCGTCGCCGAGCCGCTGCCCGTCGCGGTGATCGCGGAGATGCTGGGCGTACCGGAGGAGGACGAGGAGCGGGCCCGGCTGCGGCCCTGGTCGGCGGCGATCTGCGGCATGTTCGAGCTGAACCCCTCCGAGGAGACGGCCCGGCGGGCGGTACGGGCCTCGATCGAGTTCTCCGACTATCTGCGGGAGCTGATCGCGCGCCGGCGCCGCGAGCCGGGCGAGGACCTGATCTCGGCGCTGGTCGGGGTCGAGGAGCTGACCGAACAGGAGATGATCTCCACCTGCGTGCTGCTCCTGAACGCGGGCCACGAGGCCACCGTGAACACGGCTGTCAACGGCTGGTGGACGCTCCTGCGCCACGGGGTGCGGCCGGATCCCGCTCCGGAAAAGTTGTCCACAGCTGTGGAAGAACTTCTGCGGTACGACACCCCGCTCCAGATGTTCGAGCGCTGGGTCCTCGACGACATCGAGATCGGCGGCGTCACCCTGCCGCGCGGCGCGGAGGTCGCCCTGCTCCTCGGCTCGGCCAACCGCGACCCGGCCCGCTTCGGCCCCACCGCCGGCGACCTGGACCTCACCCGGCCCGACAACCCGCACGTCACCTTCGGCGCGGGCGTCCACTACTGCCTCGGCGCCCCGCTCGCCCGCCTGGAACTGCACGCCCTCTTCGGAGAGGTCCTGCGGCAGGCGCCGGGGCTGCGGCTCGCGGCGGAACCGGCCTGGAAGCCGGGATACGTCATCCGGGGCTTCGGGGAACTCCTGGTGGAGGTCTGAGCGGCCGGGGCCCGCCCCTCTCAGTCCCGTGCGCCCGGCAGGCGCCCCATCCACCAGTTGCCCCGGGCCTGCGGGTCCTGGCTGGACCAGAACTCGACGACCGCGTTCGTGAACTCGTCGGGCGACAGGCTGCCGTCGCCGTCCGTGTCGAGGTGGCGGAAGGCCTCGGCGGCCTCCTCCTCGGTGAAGCGGGGGAAGTGGCCGCGCTGGAAGGCGAGGAACTCGGCGGGGCTGATCCGGCCGTCCCGGTCGGTGTCCGCGATCGACAGGTACGTCTCGGCGAGCCGGCCCAGGGTCGCCCGCGCGGCCCCGGGGTCGTCGGCGAGGGTGCGGGTCGAGGCGACGAACCGGTCCTTCCCGATCCCCGGGGCGCCGGCCGGGACGAACGGCAGGTGCACCTCCCGCCAGACGCCGGTGTAGGCGAGGACGATCCGCTCGGCCTCGGGGGAGTCCTCGGCGTGGCCGAGGGAGGCCGCCACCCGGCGGCCCATCTCCACGTGGTCCTCCTCGGTGAGGACACCGTCGCCGTTCGCGTCGAGCTGGTCGAAGCCGTGCTCGATCTTCGCCGTCAGGAAGTCCCGGTCGGTCATGGCCGCTCCTCGTGGATGTGCGCGCGGGAAGGCGGGACGCCGGTGCGCGCCCCGCCACGCGGGCCAACGAGGACCCGGCCCGGAGGAAACGCCGGCCCGCTACGTCCCCGCCTCCTCCCGGGGCAGCGTCAGGCCCCAGGCGCTCGCGCGGACCGTCCAGGTCCGGCGGCGGACGGGGCCGGTGACGTGGCCGTCGGCGCGGTAGCGGAAGTCGGGACCCGAGACGGTCAGGACCCGGGCCGTGGCCTGGTGCGGCGGGGCGACGGGCGGGTGGACGGTCACCTCCGCCGTACCGCCCACGGAGCGGACCGAGACCCCCGCCACGGGCGCGCCCACGTCCGCGAGGAGCACCCCGTCGGCCTCCACCCGCAGCCGGTGGGTGCGCGCCCCGGGCACCACGGGCGCCGGACGGACCAGCGTACGGACGAGGGAGCGGCAGGTGCCCCACACGGAAGGGGCGGCCGCGGCCGGGGCGGGCACGGCGGGCAGCCGCAGGTGACCCAGGACCACCCCGTCGCTGTCGTCGACCAGCAGGTCCAGGTGGCGTACCGAGCCGTCGAGGACGGCCCGTGCCGCCGCCACGGGCCCCGGCGGCACGCCGAGGGCGTAGGCCGTCCGGAGGGTTTCCGGCGCGCCGATCGGGACCAGGGAGAGCGCGGCCCCGGCGAGCTCGCGCTCCCGGTGCAGCAGGGTGACCGCACGCAGCAGCGCGCGGTCGTCGCCGAGGACGACGGGGCGCCGGGAACCGCGCCGCTGGAGGGCCCGGACGAATTCCTCGGGGCTGTCCGGCAGGCAGATCTTCGCTTCCGCGCCGGCGGACAGGACATCCTTCGCGATCCGTACGGACTCGCCGTCACTTCGGCGGGCGACCGGGTCGACGATGACCAGCAGCTGGTCGTGATCCGACACCTCGGTCCTTCCTCGGGTAGCATCTTTGTGCAAGAGCCCCTTGCGCTATTGCGCCAGGGGCTTCGTCTATTCCGGGGCACACCGGTGAGGCGGCGTATGCCCCTGACCTTGGACATGCCCCACCCGGAAGGGGTGTACGCCTGTGCCCGCACTTGTGCTGCTCGGTGCTCAGTGGGGTGACGAGGGCAAGGGAAAGGCCACCGACCTGCTCGGTGGATCCGTTGATTACGTGGTGCGCTACCAGGGCGGCAACAACGCCGGCCACACGGTCGTCGTCGGCGACCAGAAGTACGCGCTGCACCTTCTCCCTTCCGGAATCCTCTCGCCGGGGTGCACCCCGGTGATCGGAAACGGTGTCGTCGTCGACCCGGCGGTCCTGCTCTCCGAGCTGAGCGGACTGAACGAGCGCGGCATCGACACGTCGAAGCTGCTGATCAGCGGTAACGCTCACCTCATCACGCCGTACAACGTCACCCTCGACAAGGTGACGGAACGGTTCCTCGGCAAGCGCAAGATCGGTACCACCGGTCGCGGCATCGGCCCCACCTACGCGGACAAGATCAACCGCGTCGGCATCCGGGTCCAGGACCTCTACGACGAGTCGATCCTCACCCAGAAGGTCGAAGCGGCGCTGGAGTCGAAGAACCAGCTCCTCGCCAAGCTGTACAACCGCCGGGCCATCGACGCGGCCCAGATCGTCGAGGAGATGCTCCAGTACGCGGAGCAGATCAAGCCCTACGTGGCCGACACCACCCTGATCCTCAACAACGCGCTCGACGAGGACAAGGTCGTCCTGTTCGAGGGCGGCCAGGGCACCCTGCTCGACGTCGACCACGGCACGTACCCCTTCGTCACCTCCTCGAACCCGACCGCCGGTGGTGCCTGCACGGGTACGGGCGTCGGCCCGACGAAGATCTCCCGGGTCATCGGCATCCTCAAGGCGTACACCACGCGTGTCGGCGCCGGCCCGTTCCCGACCGAGCTGTTCGACCAGGACGGCGAGGACCTGCGCCGCATCGGCGGCGAGCGCGGTGTCACCACCGGCCGTGACCGCCGCTGCGGCTGGTTCGACGCGGTCATCGCCCGGTACGCCACCCGCGTCAACGGTCTGACCGACTTCTTCCTCACCAAGCTCGACGTGCTGACGGGCTGGGAGCAGATCCCGGTCTGCGTCGCGTACGAGATCGACGGCAAGCGCGTCGAGGAGCTGCCCTACTCGCAGACCGATTTCCACCACGCGAAGCCGGTCTACGAGATGCTCCCGGGCTGGTCCGAGGACATCACCAAGGCGAAGACCTTCTCCGACCTGCCGAAGAACGCGCAGGCGTACGTGAAGGCGCTGGAGGAGATGTCGGGCGCCCCGATCTCCGCGATCGGTGTCGGCCCCGGCCGCACCGAGACGATCGAGATCAACTCCTTCCTCTAGAAGCGCGCGGACGTACGCGCGGAAGGGCCCGCCGCCCCGGTCACCGGGGCTGCGGGCCCTTCCGCGTCCGCCCTCCGTCAGGCGTCCAGCTTCGTGTCCCGGCCGGTCTTCTCCCAGGCCGCGAGGTCCCCGCGCACCTGCTCCAGGTGGCCGAGGATCGTGTCGACGGCGTCGTCCCCCAGCGCCAGCCGCAGCGGGGTCTCCTCCGCGTCCAGGGCGGCGAGGACCGCCGCCGCGGCCTTCGCCGGGTCGCCCTCCTGCGTGCCGCCGCCGGTGAGGACGTAGTCGCGGGTCGCGCCGACCGTCCCGGCGTAGTCGGCGATGGAGTCGCCGCTGAGGCTGTGGTTGCCGAAGAGGTTCGTCCGGAAGGCGCCGGGCTCCACGATCAGCACGTCGATGCCGAGCGGCCGGACCTCGGCGGCCAGCGCCTCCGACATGCCCTCCAGGGCGAACTTCGTCGCGCTGTAGGCACCGAAGCCCGCCATCGACATCTGTCCACCGACGCTGCTGAGCTGCACGATCGCCCCCGAGCGGCGGGCCCGCATGTGCGGCAGGACGGCCCGGACGAGGGCGGCGGGCCCGAAGACGTGCACGTCGAAGAGGGACCGCAGCTCCTCGTCGGCCGTCTCCTCGACCGAGCCCACGTGCGTGCGGCCCGCGTTGTTGACGAGCACGTCGATCCGGCCGTGCCGCTCGACCAGCTCCTCCACCACCCGGTCGATCGCCGCGTGGTCGGTGACGTCCAGGGCGACCGGGTCCACCTGGTCCGGGTGGGCGGTGACCAGGTCGTCCAGGGATTCCGTGCGGCGGGCGGCGGCGACCACCACGTCGCCCGCGGCGACGGCCGCCTCGGTGAAGGCGCGCCCGAAGCCGCTGTTGGCGCCCGTGATCAGCCAGACCTTGCTC
>NZ_JAPSIW010000128.1 GCF_031178505.1 Streptomyces sp.
GCGGGCCCGCCGACTACGCGGGGATCGACTACGGGCGGATCGAGCGGGAACAGGGCGTCTTCTGGCCCTGTCCGGACCCGGATCACGCGGGGACGCCGCGTCTCTTCCTGGACCGGTTCGCGACCGCCGACGGGCGGGCCCGGTTCGTGCCCGTGGTGCACCGGGCGGCGGCCGAGGAGACGGACGCGGACTACCCGGTGGTGCTCACGACGGGCCGGGTGGTCTCCCAGTACCAGTCGGGGGCGCAGACGCGGCGCGTGGACGAGCTGAACGCGGCGGCGCCGGGCCCGTTCGTGGAGCTGCACCCGCGGCTCGCGGAGCGGCTCGGGGTGGCCGAGGGCGAGCCGGTCGCGGTGGTGTCGCGGCGCGGGAGGGCGGTGGCACCGGCGCGGATCACGACCGGGATCCGCCCGGACACGGTCTTCATGCCGTTCCACTGGTACGGGGAGGGGCGGGCGAACACACTGGTGAACCCGGCGCTCGACCCGGTCTCCCGGATGCCCGAGTTCAAGGTGTGCGCGGTCCGGCTGGAGCGCGGCTGAACCAGTCGCCGGAGGGGATCGGCTGCCCGAGGGGGGTGCCGGGCGCGGCCAGGTAGACCCAGGCGCGGACGGTGCGGCCGTCGCGGACCCGCACGGCGTCGCGGGCGGTCCGCTCGTAGCCGGCGCCGGTCTCCATGCGGTCGAGGAGGGCGAGCAGCGTGTCGTACGCCCCCGCCTCGGGGGTGACGAGCGTGCCCGTGACGGTGCCGTCGCCGGGCACGGCGTACGGGTGTCCGGGGCCGTCGTGGAGGAGGGCGCCCGGCAGCAGGGCCTCCTCCTCGATGGCGGTGCGGCCGAGGAGGAGGCGGTCGTGGTTGTACGCGCCGGGGCGGAGCGTGCCGTAGACGAACCATGGCAGCGTCACGGGGCCGTGACCTCTGTTTCCAGCCATTCCCGGTAGGCGGCGGAGACCCGGGCGACGGGGGTGGCGAGGATCTCGGGGGTCTCGTAGTCGTGGGCGGCGAGGAGGTGGGCCTCCAGCGCCTCGTAGCGGGTCCCGGTCGTCTTGAACTCGACCTGCCATTCCTCGGCGGTCTCGATCGCCTTCTGCCAGTGGTAGACGGAGGTGAGGGGGCCGGAGACCTGGGCGCAGGCGGCGAGCCGGGCCTCGACGGCGCCGCGCGCGAGCGCCTCCGCCTTGTCCCTGCTGTCGGTGGTGGTCCGTACGGTGAGGACGCCGGGGGTGCCGGGCGTGCTGGTGCTGGGCGCGGAGTGGGTCACGTCCTCACCGTACCGAGGGCTCACGCCCGGGTGAACTGGGCGGCGTACAGCCGGGCGTAGGCGCCGCCCGCGGCCAGGAGCTCCTCGTGGGTGCCCTGTTCGGCGACGGCCCCGCGTTCGAGGACGAGGATGGTGTCGGCGTCGCGGACGGTCGAGAGCCGGTGGGCGACGACGAAGCTGGTGCGGCCGGCGCGCAGGGTGGCCATGGCCCGCTGGACGAGGAGTTCGGTGCGGGTGTCGACGGAGCTGGTCGCCTCGTCCAGGACGAGGATCGCCGGGTCGGCGAGGAAGGCGCGGGCGAGGGTGACGAGCTGGCGTTCGCCCGCGCTGAGTCCGCCGCCGTCCTCGTCGAGGACGGTGTCGTAGCCGTCGGGGAGGGTGCGGACGAACCGGTCGGCGTGGGCGGCCTGGGCGGCGGCGACGATCCGCTCGCGCGGGACCTCGCCGGGTGCCCCGTACGCGATGTTCTCGGCGATGGTGCCGCCGAACAGCCAGGTGTCCTGGAGGACCATGCCGATCCCGGAGCGCAGGTCCTCGCGGGTCATGGCGGCGGTGTCGACGCCGTCGAGGGTGATCCGGCCGCCGGTCGGCTCGTGGAACCGCATGAGCAGGTTGACGAGGGTGGTCTTGCCGGCGCCGGTCGGGCCGACGACGGCGACGGTCCTGCCGGGTTCCACGGTGAGCGAGAGGTTCTCGATGAGCGGCCGGCCGGGTTCGTGGCGGAAGGAGACGCCGTCGAGGACGACCCGGCCGCGCGGGTGCGCGGGGCGGCGGGGTTCGGCCGGGTCGGGGCTCTCCTCCTCGGCGTCGAGGAGTTCGAAGACCCGCTCGGCGGAGGCGACGCCGGACTGGAGGAGGTTGGCCATGGCGGCGATCTGGGTGACGGGGCCGTTGAACTCGTACGAGTACTGGACGAAGGCCTGCACGTCACCGACGGTCAGGGTGCCGCTCGCCACGCGCAGTCCGCCGGCGACGGCGACGACCACGTAGGTGAGGTTGCCGACGAGGGTGAGGGCGGGCTGGATGAATCCGGAGACGAACTGGGCGCGGAAGCTCGCCCGGTGCAGTTCCCCGCCGAGCTCGTCGAAGCGGCGGACGGCCTCGTCGCGGCGGCCGAAGGCGACGACCTCGGTGTGGCCGGTGACCGTCTCCTCGACGTGGCTGCCGAGCCGGCCGGTGACGTCCCACTGGCGGACGAACTCGGGCTGGGCGCGGCGGCCGATGCGGGCGGCGACGGCGAGCGAGACGGGCACGGTGGCGAGGGCGACGAGGGCGAGCGGTGGGGAGATCCAGAACATCATCGCCAGGACGCCGACGAGGGTGAGCAGGGCCCGGATCATCTGGCTGAAGGCCTGCTGGAGGGTCTGGGTGATGTTGTCGATGTCGTTGGTGGTGCGGGAGAGGACCTCGCCGCGCGGCCGGCCGTCGAGGTACGTGAGGGGCAGCCGGGCCAGTTTGTGCTGGGCCCGTTCGCGGAGCCGGTGACCCGCCCGCTGGACGACGGTGGTGGCGAGCCGCTGCTGGAGCCAGGTGAGGAGGGCCGAGCCGGTGACGACGGCGACGGAGAGGGCGAGGACCCGGCCGACGGCGGTGAAGTCGACGCCGGCGGGGCCGGTGGCGCCGGTGACGACGAGGTCGGTGGCGCGGCCGAGGAGGAGCGGGGAGAGGACGGCGAGGGAGACGGCCGCGGCGGCGGTGGTGAGGACGGCGACGAGGCGGGTCCGGTCGGGGGCGAGGACGCGCAGCAGGCGCAGGCCCGAGGCGCGGAAGTCCAGGGAGCGTTCGACGGCGGGGACGGGCAGCCCGGGGCCGCGGTCGCGGACCGGGGGGCCGCCGCGGGCGGGGGCCGTGGACCGCTCGGATCGGGGGGCGGTCGCGGTGCTCACGCTGCTTCCTCCTGGGTGAGCTGGGAGTGGACGATCTCGCGGTAGGTGGGGTCGGTGCGCAGGAGTTCCTCGTGGGTGCCGGTGGCGGTGGCGCGGCCCCGGTCGAGGACGACGATCCGGTCGGCGTGGCGGACGGTGGCGACGCGCTGGGCGACGATCACGACGGTGGCGCCGGCGGTCTCCTCGCGCAGGGCGGCGCGCAGCCGGGCGTCGGTGGTGGCGTCGAGGGCGGAGAAGGAGTCGTCGAAGAGGTAGACGCGGGGGCGGACGACGAGGACGCGGGCGATGGCGAGCCGCTGGCGCTGGCCGCCGGAGAGGTTGGTGCCGCCCTGGGTGACGGGGGCGTCGAGGCCGCCTTCCCGTTCGCGTACGAAGTCGGCGGCCTGGGCGACCTCCAGGGCGTGCCACAGTTCCTCGTCGGTGGCGTCGGGGCGGCCGTAGCGGAGGTTGGAGGCGATGGTGCCCTCGAAGAGGTACGGCTTCTGGGGGACGAGTCCGACGGTCGCGGCGCGCAGCGCGGGGTCGAGGTCGCGGACGTCGGTGCCGTCGACGAGGACCCGGCCCTCGGTGGCGTCGAGGAGGCGGGGCACGAGGCCCAGCAGGGTGGACTTGCCGCTGCCGGTGGAGCCGATGACGGCGGTGGTCTCGCCGGGCGCGGCGGTCAGGCGTACGCCGCTGAGGACGGGTTCCTCGGCGCCCGGGTAGCGGAAGCCGACGTCGTGGAGGTCGAGGCGGCCGGGGCCGGGGAGGCGGCGGACCGGGGAGGCGGGAACGGTGAGCGAGGGCGGGGTGCCGAGGACCTCGCGGACGCGTTCGGCGGCGGCCTCGGCGCGGGGCATGTGCATGAGGAGGAAGAGGCACATCATCACGGACATGGCCGTCTGGAGGAGGTAGCCGAGGAAGGCGACGAGTTCCCCCGGCTGGAGGGTGCCGGCGTCGATGCGGCGGGCGCCGAGGTGGACGAGGGCGACGGTGGTGAGCTCCCAGACGACGAGGACGAGGGGGTACATGAGGGCCTGGAGCCGGCCGGCGCGGAGGCCGACGGTGAGGAGTTCGTCGTTGGCGGCGGCGAACCGGGCCCGCTCGTGCCCGTCACGGACGAAGGCGCGGACGACCCGGACGCCGGTGATCTGCTCGCGCAGCACCCGGCCCACCCGGTCGAGGCGTTCCTGCATGCCGCGGAAGAGGGGCCGCATCCGCAGGACGACGGTGCCGACGGCGCCGGTCATGACGGGCACGAACAGCAGCAGGACCAGGGCGAGCGGCACGTCCTGGCGCAGCGCGAGGGCGAGTCCGCCGGCGCACAGGAGGGGGGCGGCGACCAGCATGGTCAGGACGAGGACGGTGAACGTCTGGATCTGCTGGACGTCGTTGGTGACGCGGGTGACGAGGGTGGCGGTGCCGAAGCGGGCGCGTTCGCGGGCGGAGAAGTCCTGGACCCGGCGGAAGACCTCGGAGCGCAGGTCGCGGGCGACACCCATGGCGATGCGGGCGCCGGTGTAGGTGGCGGCGGCGGCCGCCGCCCCCTGGAGGAGGGTGACGGCGGCCATCGTGGCCCCACCGGTGAGGACGCGGCCGGTGTCGCCGCGCAGGACGCCGTGGTCGATGACACCGGCGTTGAGGGCGGGCAGCGCGAGGGAGGCGAGAGTCTGGACGAGCTGGAGGAGGACGAGTGAGGCGAGGAGGGCGCGGTGGGGGCGCAGGCGCCCGGCGACGAGGCGCAGCAGTGTCATGACGATCCCTCAGGCGGCGTAGGGCCGGGTGGACTTGGCGTCCTTGAGGGCGCGCCCCCACCAGGCGAGCTGGTCGAGCATGAGCTTGGCGCCGTTCTCGGGCCCGGTCGGGTCCTTGAACCGGCCGTCCTCGTCGAACAGTCCCTGGGCGTTGGGCAGGACGACGCCGTCGCGGACGGTGACGGCGTGCATCTCGGCGTAGACCTGGCGGAGTTGCTCGACGGCGCGGATGCCGCCGGAGATGCCGCCGTAGGAGACGAAGCCGACGGGCTTGGCGCGCCACTCGGTGTAGTGGCGGTCGATGAGGTTCTTCAGGGAGGCCGGGAAGGAGTGGTTGTACTCGGGCGTGAGGACGACGAAGGCGTCGGCCTGTTCCAGGACGGGGGTGACGCGGGCGAGTTCGGCGCGGACGGCGGGGTCGGGGTCGTAGGAGAGGGAGGTGGGGAGGCGGGTCTCGGCGAGGTCGAGGACGGTGAGCGCGAAGTCGGCGCGCTCGGCGACCCGGGTGCGGAACCAGTCGGCGATGACAGGGGCGAAGCGGCCTTCGCGGTCGCTGGCGACGACGAGGGCGAGGGTCAGGGGGGCGGTGGGCGCGGTGGCGTCGTGGAGGTCCATGGCCAAGATCGTGGTACCTCGACCAAGGTTGAGGTCAAGCACGGATTTCTCCGGGGTTCTCCGGGGCGGCCGGGGCCCCGGCACCGGTTCCGCGAGGCGCGCGGGCGCCGGTCCGCGGCGGCGCGGCGCCGTTCTACGGTGGGTCCATGACGACCGGCCCCTCGCACCGCTCCCCCGCCGCACCCCCTTCCCCGCTCGCCTCGTCGCACGTCGAGGCCGACGGCGTCCCCGTCGCCGAACCGGGGCTGGCCGCCGCCCTGATGAGCGGGTACGGCCACTTCACGGCGATGCAGGTGCGCGACGGGCGCGTGAAGGGGCTCGGCCTGCACCTGGACCGCCTCGACGGCGCGACCCGCGAACTCTTCGGCCACCCGCTCCCCGGGGAGCGGGTGCGGACCCTGCTGGCGGGGGCGCTGGCACGAGCGGGCCGGACCGACGCCTCCGCGCGGGTGTACGCGTACCCGGGCGCCGGCCCCGGCGGTGGTGCCCGGATCCTGGTGACCGTCGCCGCACCGGCCCCCGACGGTTCCGGCGCGCCGCAGCGGCTGCGGTCCGTGGACTACCTGCGCCCGGCGCCGCACCTCAAGCACCTGGGCGGCTTCGGGCAGACGTACCACGGCGAGGCGGCGCGCCGGGCGGGTTTCGACGAGGCCCTGCTGACCTCCCCCGCGGGGGAGGTCGCGGAGGGAGCGGTCACCAACGTGGCCTTCTGGGACGGCACTTGCCTGGTCTGGCCGTCCGCCCCCTGCCTCGTCGGCATCACCATGGCCCTGCTCCGGGACCGGCTGCCCTCGGTCCGCCGCCCGGTCACCCTGGACGGCCTGTCCGGCTTCCGGGCCGCCCTGGTGACCAACTCGCGGACGATCGCCCCCGTGGTCGCGGTGGACGGGGTCCGTTTCCCGGTCGACGAGGAGCTGATGGAGCGGGTGCACGCGGCGTACCGGGCGGTGGAGGGGGAGCCGGTCGCCGGGTGACGTCCCGGCGGACACCGCCCTGGCACCCGTACCGACCGGGTGAGGGCGATCACCCGTTCGGCACGGAGCGTCACCCGACCCCGGAAGACCCGCCCTGACCTGCGCAAACACCCGCCATCCAGGCGACACGCCGTCACGGACGGCGCAATCCTGATGCCCCCTCAGCAGGCGCGGCGCGGGGCGCGGCTCTTATCTCGGTCCTAGGAGGCCGGTACCGGGAAGTCCCTCCCGGCACCGCCCCGGCATGACCGTTCGCGCGCCCCGCCCCGGAGGACATCCATGCGCACCACTGCCCGCCTGCTCACCGGTACCGCCGTGTCGGTCGCCGCGATCGGGGTCTTCACCGCCCCGCTCGCGCACGCCGGCGACTTCGCGACCCTCGAGGTGTACCCGTCGTCCGCGTCCCCCGGTACGACCGTCACGGTCAACACCACGGCCTGCGGCAAGCACGGCCGCGGCGTCGGGGACGCGAACTCGCTCGGGGCGGGCGAGTTCCAGCTCAACCCCAGCACCCACAAGGAGGTCGTGGTCGGTCAGTTCACCGTGCCGCAGCACACGAAGCCCGGCACGTACGGGATCAGTGTCGCCTGCGACAACGGCAAGACGGCCCGGGGTGACCTGACCGTCAAGCACCGGCCTCCGAGCGGCCACGTCCCCACCGGAGTCGGGGGCAGCATCGGCCCCGACACCGCCCAGGTCACGGCGGGCGCGGCGGTGCTGGCCGCGGCTGCCGTCGGCGGTGCCTGGCTCCTGCGTCGCCGGGCGAGCGGCGCGCAGGGTCACTGAGCCACCGCCCGTCCTGCCCCCGCCGCGCGCCCGCACACGGCCCGGCGGGGGCAGGGCCACACCCGTGGAACCCATGGAGCACACGACGGACAGGTGAGCGGCAGGTGAGTGTCGAGTGAGCGGCAGGAGCAAGGGCTGGGGCATAGCGGTGGCCGTCTGCGTCGGCCTCTGGCTCGTGCAGAACGGCTCGGAGGACGTCACCCCGCCCGTACCGTCCGCCGCCCAGGCCTTCGCGGCCGGACCGGCCGTGCACACGGACGCCGCCGCCGATCCGCTGCCGCCCTCGGAGCCGGTACGGCTGCGCATCCCGGAGACCGGTGTGGACGCCCCGGTGACCGGGCTGGGCCTGGCGGCGAACGGTGCGCTCGACGTGCCGCCGGCCGCCGACCGCAATCTGGCCGGCTGGTACGAGGACGGCACGACGCCCGGCGCGAAGGGCACCGCGATCGTCGCCGGGCACGTCGACAACGCCGAGGGCCCGGCCGTCTTCTACACGCTCGGCGCGCTGAAGAAGGGGCACCGGATCGAGGTGGACCGGCGCGACGGCCGGACCGCCGTCTTCACGGTCGACGCGGTCGAGGTGTACGCCAACGAGGACTTCCCCGACGAGAAGGTGTACGGCGAGGCCGACCGGGCCGAGATCCGGGTGATCACCTGCGGCGGCGGCTTCTCCGAGAAGGCGGGCGGCTACCAGGGGAACGTGGTCGCCTTCGGGCACCTGATCGGCGTGCGGTAGCGGGCTCGCCCCCGGGCCTCAGCTCCACTGGTCGAAGGCCAGCTTCGCCACCAGCGAGAAGACCACGACGAGCAGCACCCCGCGCACGAACTCGGTGCCCTTGCTCAGCGCCATCCGCGCCCCCAGCATGCCGCCCGCCAGGTTGAAGACGGCCATCACGGCGGCCAGCTGCCAGTGGACGGTGCCCTGGTAGGCGAAGGTGGCGAGCGCGCCGGCGTTGGTGCAGACGTTGACGATCTTGGCGGTGGCGGAGGCCGTCACCAGGTCCAGGTGCAGCACGGCGGTCAGGGCGAGCACGAGGAAGGTGCCGGTGCCGGGCCCGAACATGCCGTCGTAGAGGCCGATCCCGCCGCCGACGAGGACGATGGCGGTGACGATCCTGGCCCGGGTCAGCGGAGCCCGCTCCGCTCCCTCGGGCCGGGCGCCGAAGGCGGGCCGCAGGATGACGAAGGCCGCCACGCCGACCAGGACCACCATGATGAGGGGCCTGAGGACCCGGTCGCTGATGCCCGCGGCGAAGACGGCCCCGAGCATGGAGCCCGCGGTGGCCGCGAGCCCGACCCGCACCGCCGTCCACACCGGCACCGGCGCCTTGCGGGCGTAGGTGACGGCGGCCCCGGTGGTGCCGACGATCGCGACCGCCTTGTTGGTGCCGAGGGCGTACGTGTGCGGGGCGCCGGGCAGCCCGAGCAGCAGCGCGGGCAGGAGGAGCAGGCCGCCGCCTCCCACGACCGCGTCGATCCACCCGGCCAGGAGCGCGGCGAGGCACAGCAGGACAAGGGTGGTCAGCGTGATGTCGGGCATGATCGCGAGCCTAGGGAGCGGATCGTTGCCCCGTCCACGGAACTCCGGTTCGTTGAGCTTGCTCTGAGCTTGGCGCCGGACCCACCGTGCCCCGGGGCCGTACCGCGTCCCCTCACAGCGCCGGCCGGCCCGGGCGGAGATCAGCGTTCCGTGCGGGAAACAGACGGGATGCCGCAGGGAAACACCCGCCGCGCACGCTTCCGGACATGAGTACACGGATCGTGGTGGTCGGGGGCGGAACGGCGGGCCTCCGCCTCGCCCAGCGCCTGCCGGTCACCCTCCTCGGCGAGGAGACGCACACCCCGTACAACCGGGTGCTGCTCGCCGATGTCCTCGCCGGGCGGTACGCCCCGGAGGTCATCGCGCTGCCCGGGGGCCGTGAGCCGGTGCGCCGCGGCGTGCGGGCGGTGCGGATCGACCGGGCCGCCCGGACGGTGGAGTGCGCGGACGGCTCGCTCGTCGGCTACGACCGCCTGGTCCTGGCCACCGGCTCCAACCCGGTGCTGCCGCCGCTGCGCGGACTGCGCGGGGCGGAGCTCCCGGAGGGCGTGCACCCCTTCCGTACGCTCGACGACTGCCTGACCCTGCGGGAGCTGGTACGGCCCGGGGTGCGGGCGGTGGTCGTCGGCGGCGGGCTGCTCGGGGTGTCGGCGGCGCGGGCGCTGGCCGCGCGGGGCGCCGAGGTGGTGCTGACCCAGCAGGGCGAGCGGCTCATGGAGCGGCAGCTGGACGCGCGGGCCTCGGAGCTGCTGCGGGGGCACGTGGAGGCCCTCGGGGTCGAGGTGCACACCGAGTGCCGGGTGAGCGGGCTGCGGCAGCGCGACGGGGCGGTGACGGCGGTCGAGCTGGCCGACGGCTTCGTGCTCGACGCCCAGGTCGTGGTGCTCGCCTGCGGGGTGCGCCCGCGGACCGCCCTGGCCCGGGAGGCGGGCCTTGAGGTCAGGACCGGGATCGTCGTCGACGACGAGCTGCGGACCTCCGATCCGCGCATCCACGCGATCGGCGACTGCGCGGAGCACGACGGCCGCGTCTACGGCCTCGCCGGCCCGGCCCTGGAACAGGCCGACGTCCTGGCGGACGTGCTCGCCGCCGGCGACCCCGCTCCCGCCGGCGGCGCGGGCTCCGGCCCCCGTTACACCGGCACCCGGGCGCTCACCCGGCTCACCCTGGGCGGTTCCCGGCCCCTGGACCTCGCCGCCTTCGGCGAGGCGACACCGCGGCCGGGCGACGACGTCGTCCAGCTCACCGACGCCACGCGCAGCGCCTACCGCAAGGTCGTCGTCCGCGGGGACCGGCTCGTCGGGGGCGTCCTCCTCGGCGATCTGGCCGCGGTCGGCGCGCTCGCCCGGGCCTGGGAGGGCGACGAGGCCCTCCCCGAGGCCCCCCTGCTGCACCTGCTCACCCACGACGGAGGCTCCTGACATGAGCGCGCACACCCCCACCATCGTCCTGGTCGGCCACGGAATGGTCGGCCAGCGGTTCCTGGAGGCGCTCGCCGAGCGTGGCGTCACCGAGCGGGCCCGGATCGTCGTGCTCTGCGAGGAGCCCCGCCCCGCCTACGACCGCGTCCAGCTGACCTCGTACTTCTCGGGCAGGACCCCGGAGGACCTGTCGATGGTCGAGGCCGGCTTCATGGAGAAGCACGGCATCGAGCTGTACGTCGGTGACGCGGCCGAGGCGGTCGACCGGGAGGGCCGGACGGTCACCGCCCGCTCGGGACGGGTCTTCGCGTACGACACCCTGGTCCTCGCGACCGGCTCGTACCCCTTCGTGCCGCCGGTGCCCGGCAAGGACGCCCGGGGCTGTTTCGTCTACCGCACGATCGAGGACCTGCTGGCGATCGAGGAGTACGCCAAGGGGGCGACGACCGGCGCCGTCGTCGGCGGCGGCCTGCTCGGTCTGGAGGCGGCGGGCGCGCTCAAGGGCCTGGGCCTCGACACCCACATCGTGGAGTTCGCGCCCCGGCTGATGCCGGTGCAGGTGGACGAGGGCGGCGGTGCCGCGCTGCTGCGCACCATCGAGCAGATGGGCCTGACCGTCCACACCGGGACGGGCACCCAGGAGGTCGTCACCGAGGACGGCGCGGTCACCGCGATGCGGCTCTCGGACGGCTCCGAACTCGCCACCGACATGGTGGTGTTCTCGGCCGGCGTACGGCCCAGGGACCAGCTGGCGCGGGACTGCGGCCTGAGCGTCGGGGAGCGCGGCGGCATCGCGGTGGACGAGCGGTGCCGCACCTCGGACCCGGCGGTCTTCGCGATCGGCGAGTGCGCGCTGGCCTCCGACGGGCGGGTGTACGGCCTGGTGGCGCCGGGCTACGAGATGGCGCAGACGGTGGCGGCGGTGCTCGCCGGCGAGGCCGGGGACGGGGACGGCTTCACCGGCGCCGACCTGTCGACCAAGCTGAAGCTGCTCGGTGTGGACGTGGCCTCGTTCGGCGACGCGCACGGCACGTCCGAGGGCTGCCTCGACGTGGTGTACTCCGACTCCCGGTCCGGGGTCTACAAGAAGCTGGTGGTGGACGGCGAGGGGGTGCTGCTCGGCGGCGTCCTGGTCGGTGACGCAGAGTCGTACGGTCTGCTGCGCCCGCTCACCGGGAGCGTGCCGCCGGTCTCCCCCGAGCAGCTCGTGCTGCCCGCCGGCGCGGGCGCGCCGGTCGCGCTCGGCCCCTCGGCGCTGCCCGACGACGCGGTGATCTGCTCCTGCCACAACGTGACCAAGCACGCCATCACCCAGTGCGCGACCCTGCCCGAGGTGAAGAAGTGCACCAAGGCCGGTACGGGCTGCGGCAGTTGCGTCAAGGTCATCGAGAAGCTGCTGCCGGCCGCCACCGACAAAGGGCTCTGCGGCTGCTTCTCCTACACCCGCAGCGAGCTCTACGAGATCGCCCGCACTCTGCGCGTGACCTCCTTCGCGGCCCTGCTCGACTCCCACGGGCGCCCGGAGGCGCGGGGCGGCGAGGGCTGCGAGGTCTGCAAGCCGACCGTCGGCTCGATCCTGGCCAGTCTCGCCCCGGCCATCGGCCTGGACGGGTACATCCTGGACGGCGAGCAGGC
This sequence comes from Streptomyces sp., assembly GCF_031178505.1. GTDB lineage: Bacteria > Actinomycetota > Actinomycetes > Streptomycetales > Streptomycetaceae > Streptomyces > Streptomyces gulbargensis. Next base: position 11,853 of record NZ_JAPSIW010000128.1, read on the forward strand.
CGCGCTGCAGGACACCAACGACCACTTCCTCGCCAACATGCAGCGCAACGGCTCCTACTCCGTCGTGCCGCGCATCCCGGGCGGTGAGATCACCCCGGAGAAACTGATCGTGATCGGCGAGGTGGCCCGCGACTTCGGGCTCTACACGAAGATCACCGGCGGTCAGCGCATCGATCTGTTCGGGGCGCGGGTGGACCAGCTCCCGGCGATCTGGACGCGGCTGGTCGACGCGGGCTTCGAGTCGGGGCACGCGTACGGCAAGGCACTGCGCACGGTGAAGTCCTGCGTGGGGCAGACCTGGTGCCGCTACGGCGTGCAGGACTCGGTGAAGATGGCCATCCGGCTGGAACTGCGCTACCGGGGCCTGCGCGCCCCGCACAAGCTGAAGTCGGCGGTCTCCGGCTGCGCCCGCGAG
>NZ_JAPSIW010000787.1 GCF_031178505.1 Streptomyces sp.
TACGGGAGACGGCCGAGGGCGACCTGGACGTGCTGTACGAGGGAAAGCCGCAGTACCGGCTGGAGACGCGCCCGCGCGAACTCGCCGACTTCGCCGCCGGTGCCTGGTACCACCAGACGTCGCCCGCGTCGCACTTCACGGGCTCCCTCGTCTGCTCGCGTCTCACCGAGGACGGGCGGGTGACCCTCAGCGGTACGAAGCTGATCACCCGGTCCGAGGGGCGGCGGACCGCGCGGGAACTCGACGGGGAGGAGGAGGTCCGCACGGCGTACCGGGACCTCTTCGGGATCGTGCTGGACGCGCTTCCGGTGGTGAGGAATCCGTCCGTAAAGAACCTGACCCCCTAAAACGGACCCTCGGTAACACTTGCCCTGTTTGCCTCGAACACCGCAACGGTGATCGAATGCCACGTCGTCGCAGGGTGAACGAGTCGCACGGGGGTGCGTGAAGGATGTTCGGTGGTCTGTTCAAAAAGCGTGAGGCCGGTACCGCGCGAGGCGGGCCCCTCGCCGGCCTCGCCGTACCCGCCTCGGCGGGCGTGCTGAGCTGCCGGGTGCTCGACCCCGTGCACGAACCGGTACGTCAGGCCGAGTTCACCCTCAGCGACACGGCCGGGCGCAAGGTGCTGGGCGGCGAGACCGACCCGTACGGCACCGTCCTCGCCACCGTGCCCGCCGGTGAGTACCGGCTCGCCGTCACCTCAGACGGCTACACCCCGTACCACGGCACCGCCGTCGTCACCGAGGGCCGGCACGCAGGCCTCGGTGACGTCCTCCTCCAGGTCGCACCGCAGCCACAGCTCCCCGAACCCGGTGACTGGGAGATCGACCCGCTGCATTCGCAGATCGGTTTCACCGCCCGCCACATCGGCCTCGCCCGGATCCACGGACGGTTCAACAGCTTCGCCGGCGCCCTTCGGATCGCCGACCGCATGGAGCACTCCGCGATGCACGTCGTCATCGACGCGGCCTCCATCGACACCGGGGTCCGGATGCGTGACGACCACCTGCGTTCCGCCGACTTCCTGGAGGTCGGCGCCTATCCCGCGATCGAGTTCTACAGCGACCGCTTCGTCCACCGGGGCGGCAGCCGCTGGGCCGTCACCGGCGCGCTGACCCTCCACGGGGTCAGTCGCACCGTGACCCTCGACACCCAGTACCTCGGCCTCGGCAACGGCCTGGAGGGGGAGGCCCGCGGCGCCTGCCGGGCCACCACCGAACTGCACCGCGAGGACTTCACCCTGACCTGGCAGACGCTTCTCGCCCGCGGGATCGCCGCCGTCGGCTCCAGCATCAGCATCGACCTCGACGTCCAGATCCTGCCCAAGGCCGGCACGGCGGTCGTGGACGAGGCGCGGGCCCACGCCCACGCCTGACCCGGGCGGGCCCGGGCGGGCGGTGTGGTGACGGACCCCTAAGGGGCTTCGAGCCATCCCTCGTACTCGGCGGCCAGGGCGTCCAGGGCCGCCGGGTCGAGCCGGCCCTCGGGATCCTCGACCACCACCAGCCACTGCGCGTCCTCCGCGTCGTCCTCCCCGGCCAGCGCGTCCCGGACCATCTGAGGCTCCTCCCCGACGCCGAAACGGTCCGGCAGCTCCTGAGCGACCTCCTCGGCCGCGTCCCGGTCGGGCAGTACCAGTACGTGTCGTTCACTCACCCCGCCATTCTCCCGTCCCGCGCGGCCACGGTTGTCAGTGGCCCATGGGATGCTGAAGGGCGATGGCCACCAGAAAGACATCCCCCGACGACCTGCTCGGCCCCGTGACGCTCGCCGTGGGGCAGGAGGACCTGCTCCTCGACCGCGCCGTCCAGGAAGTGGTCGCGGCCGCCCGCGCCGCCGACGCCGACACGGACGTACGCGACCTCACCCCGGACCAGCTCCAGCCCGGGTCCCTCATGGAGCTCACCAGCCCCTCCCTGTTCGCCGAGCGCAAGGTGCTGGTCGTGCGCAACGCCCAGGACCTCTCGGCGGACACGATCAAGGACGTCAAGGCCTACCTGGACGCGCCCGTCGAGGACATCACCCTGGTCCTCCTCCACGCGGGCGGCGCCAAGGGCAAGGGCCTGCTCGACGCGGCGCGCAAGGCCGGGGCGCGGGAGGTCGCGTGCCCGAGGACGACGAAACCGGCGGAGCGGCTGACGTTCGTACGGCAGGAGTTCCGGCGGCTCGGGCGGGCGGCCACGCCCGAGGCGTGCCAGGCGCTCGTGGACGCCATCGGCAGCGACCTGCGGGAGCTGGCCTCCGCCGTCGCCCAGCTCACCGCCGACGTCGACGGGACCGTCGACGAGGCGGTCGTCGCGCGCTACTACACCGGGCGGGCCGAGGCCTCCTCCTTCACCGTGGCCGACCGCGCCGTCGAAGGGCGGGCCGCGGAGGCCTTGGAGGCCCTGCGCTGGTCCCTGTCCACCGGTGTCGCGCCCGTCCTCATCACCAGCGCCCTCGCGCAGGGCGTCCGGGCCATCGGCAAGCTCTCCTCCGCGCGGGGCATGCGGCCGGCGGACCTCGCGCGGGAGCTCGGCATGCCGCCCTGGAAGATCGACCGCGTCCGGCAGCAGATGCGGGGCTGGACCCCCGACGGCGTCTCCCAGGCGCTGCGGGCCGTCGCGGAGGCGGACGCGGGCGTGAAGGGCGGCGGGGACGATCCCGAGTACGCCCTGGAGAAGGCCGTGGTGGCAGTGGCCCGCGCGGCGAGGGGGCGGCGCTAGCGGGACGGTTTCCCGGCCGGTGCGTATCCCCTGCCGGGGCCGGGTCATGCCCGGCTCCCCTTCGACGCGCTCCCCCCGAGGCCGGGTGCCTGCCGGGGCGGTACGCGGGGGAGACCCTGCCCCGGGGTCGGGGCGAGCGCCCGACGCTGCCGGGGCGGCCGGTGGGCCCGGCCCCGTCCGTAGGGGCGCCTCGTCGGCGCGGTCGATTCCCCCACTCCACCCCGCCCCTTCCGAAACCCTGCCGGTGCCCGCTGCCACGCCGGGAGCGGTGCGGCCGGGGCCGCGTCCCGGTGGGGTGGCGCGCGGGGGATCCGGGGGCCCCGGGGGCCCTACGGCGAGGAACCGGGGTCAGGTGACCGGCGGCGGCATGCGGCCGACCCGAGCCGTCCACGGGCCTCCGGGCCGGCCGGCGTGGAGGC
>NZ_JAPSIW010000788.1 GCF_031178505.1 Streptomyces sp.
CGGGGTCCTCCACGGCCACCGCGTCACCGGGCCGCAGCTCCGTGGAGAGCAGCCGCGCGATGCAGTCCAGAGCCCCGTGCGCGAAGGTCACGTGCTCCGCCGGCACGCCGTCCCGGACGAACCAGTCACGGGTCAGCGCCTCCAGCTCGGCGAGACGCGGGGCCGCGCGGTGCGAGCCCTGGACGGGAGCGAACTCCGCCGGCGGGCGCAGCACCGGCAGGAACGCCGGATCGGGATGGCCGCCGGCCAGGTCCACCAGTCCCTCGGGGACGCGGGGCGGGCGCCGGGAGGCCACCGACGGAACCTCGGCCACCACGGTCCCGCCCCGGCCCCGGGTCACGACGAGCCCCCGTCGGCGCAGTTCCTTGTAGGCCGTGGCGACCGTGCCCGGACTGACTCCGAGCGCGTCCGCGAGCCGCCGTACCGGAGGGAGGGCGTCGCCGGGCCGGAGCCCGCCCTCGGCGACCCCCCGCTCGACGGACGCGGCAATCCCCTTGGCCGTGGACCCCTCGATCGAATATTGTGCTGCCACGTACTCAACTATGTACCAATACAAAGAAATGCGCAAGGGGGACCCACGTGAGCCGCTCGACCCGCCCCGCCCGAACACCGCTCAAGGACCGCGTCCCGGGCGGTCCCGACGGGCGCCGCCTGCTCCTCATCGGTTTCATCGACAAGTGCGGCACCGGCCTCTGGGCCACCGCCATGGCCCTCTACTTCACGTACGTCACCGGCCTCGGCCTCGGAGAGGTCGGCCTCCTCGTCGGCCTGTCCGGCGCGGCCGGCATCGCCGGCGCCCCGCTCGGCGGCCGACTCGCCGACCGCTTCCCCCTCGTGCGCGTCCTCATCGGCACCCAACTCCTGCGCGCCGCGGCCCTCCTGGCCCTCCTCACCACCGACACGTACGCCCTCCTCGTCGTCTACTCGGCGATCGGCGCCCTCCCCGACCGCGCCACCAACGTCCTCACCAAGCTCTACGCCGCCCGGATCGCCGGCCCCGACCGCGCCCGCTACCAGGCCATCAACCGCACCGCCTCCAACATCGGCTGGACCGTCGGCGGCCTCGGCGCCGCGGCCGCGCTCGCCGTCGGCACCACCGCGGCCTACCAGCTCCTCCTCGTCGGCAACGTCCTCTCCTACCTGCTGATGGCCGCCCTGACCCTCCGCTGCGCCGAGCCGCCCACCCCCTCCCGCACCGTGGCGACCGGCACCCCCGCCACCGACGGCTCCCCGGTCCCCGCGCCCCGCCGCTCCGACCCGTGGCGCGACCGCGCCTTCCTCGGCTTCACGGCGGGGGACGCCGTCTTCTTCCTCCACGACTCGATCCTCCAGGTCGGCCTGCCCCTCTGGATCGTCCACGCCACCGAAGCCCCCGCCGGCCTCGCGCCTCTCCTGCTCGTCGTCAACAGCGTCCTCGTCGTCCTCTTCCAGGTCCCCCTCTCCCGCTTCGGCGCCACCCCCGCGGCCGCCCGCCGGCTCTACCGTCCCCTCGCCGTCCTCTTCGCCACCGGCACCACCGCGGTCTGCGTCTCCGGCCTCGGCGGACCGGCCGCCGCCGTCGCCGCCCTCGTCGTCGCGGCCGTCGCCCTCACCTTCGCCGAGATGCTCCACACCCTCGCCTCCTGGGAGCTCTCGGTCGCCCTCGCCCCGGACGACGCCCAGGGCGCCTACCTCGGCGTCCACGGACTCGCCCAGTCCACCCAGCGCTTCGGCGGCCCCCTCCTCGTCACCGGACTCGTCTCCGCCGGCCCCTTCGCCTGGCCCGTCCTCGGCGCCGTCCTCGTCGCCACCACCGTCGCGCAGCGGCGCCTCATCGGTCACCGGCTCCCCGAATCGTCACTGTCAGTGGCGAAGGTTACGGTGAGTGAGCACTGATCGGAGCGGACCGACCGGCCCGCGAACCAGGGGGGAACAGCCATGCCTCGCACCGACACCGCCCGCACTCCGCACACCACCGCGGCCGACCGCCGCCTCCGCCGCGCCCTGCGCCGCGAGATGCCCAGCACCGTCGGACTCCTCGCCGACGCACGGGACTTCGACGCCATGCGGCGCTACCGCACCTTCGCCTTCGACGACCACACCGCCTACCTCCGGCAGATCGAGGCCCTCCTCAGGACCCTCGCCTCCCAGGGCGGACACACCACCGTCACCCTCTTCGACCCCGAGGAGTACGCGGCCTGGTGCACCGCCACCGGAACCGACCCCGACCACCCGGCCAGCCGCAGCCGCTTCACCGCCCACGCCGCCGTCACCGGGGCCCGCCTCACCTACACCGGCCAACCGCTCTCCACCCTCCTGCCCGAACTCGTCGACACCGCCGTCCGCCACGCCACCTGGGAGTACGCCACCACCGTCCTCGCCACGGCCGGGGACTGTGCCGCCTGCGGCAAGGACATCGGCAAGGCCGCCTTCGACCGCGCCACCCACCTCCTGGCCCGCCTCCTGGAGGCCACCGGCCCCGGCACCCACCACCTGGTGTGCAGCGTGCCCGCCGGCACGGACCACCTCCTCACCGTCCTCCACACCCGCACCGACGACGACGGCACCGCCCACCACGACCTCACCACCGCCACCGAGTTCACTGCCGTCCTCGCCGCCGGCATCGCCCTCTCCGCCCCCGGCGGCCTCGTCCTGCGCACCTCCGCGCCGGGCGCCCGCGACCGCCTCCACGGATGGCGCCTGAAGGACGCCACCCTCGCCCCGCTCACCGAGGCCGAGGTCTTCGCCGCCTACTGCACCGACGCCCGCACCGGCGAACCGGTCGCGCCCGAACCGGACGTCGACCACCGCGCCGGCTTCCCGCTCCCGACCGACCCCTACGACGACTGCGCCGTCCACCGGCCCAGGCCCTGACCCGGAAACCACCCGGAAACGCCGGAGGGGCTCCCCGCCACCATGTGACGGGAAGCCCCTCCGAAGAACCGGCGCCGGCCGGCGATCACTCGCCCGACAGCACCGCCTGCGCCGCGCGCCGCGCCTCTTCGGCGGTGTCCGCGGCCCGCGCCGCGGCCGCCGCCCGCTCGCACTGCGCCAGCGTGTACGTGGCCAGCGTCGCCCGCACGTACGGGATCGACGCGGCACCCATGGACAGGGAGGTGACCCCCAGACCCGTCAGCACACA